>CAZMHL010000277.1:0-2130 GCA_964566065.1 uncultured Eubacteriales bacterium | reverse complement strand
CGGTTTGTCACATAGATTCGAATGAATTGACAACGTTGTTGTCGTGAATTGGCTTTGCCATGAATTGTTGCGGACAACATGAATTGAATTTCAAAGAAATTCATTAAGGTGGAAAATTGCGAGGCAATTTTCAATTAAAAATCGAAACCGAAAGGTTTCGTTCCATAAGAAAGACAAGGGGACGGTTCTGTCGTCTTGACAAACAAAATAACAAGAACGCCGATTTTAATCGGCGTTCTTACCTTTTCTCTTAACTTTTAACTCTTAACTAAAAAATCCCCGTTTAACGGGGATTTTTGGTTATCTGATTTCTCTTACGCTTATTATTCCGTCGATTGCCTTGATGTCGGCAAGAAGCTTATCGTTGCTTTCGTCAATGTCGAGCATTGTGTAAGCGAAATCGCCTCTTGATTTGTTTGTAAGGTTATTGATGTTAATTCCGTCTGTTGCAAAAACGTTTGAAATCTGGCTTAACATATTAGGAATGTTTTTGTGTGTGATGCAGATTCTGATTTTGCCTTCTCTGTCCATGCAGCAGTTAGGGAAGTTAACAGAGTTTACAATGTTACCTGTGTTAAGGTAATTTCTTATCTGTTTAGCTGCCATAACAGCGCAGTTGTCTTCCGACTCAGGTGTTGAAGCACCAAGGTGAGGAATGCAGACAATGTTTTCTTCACCGATTAAGTCAGCACTCGGGAAGTCTGTTACATATTTTGCAACCTTTCCTGCTTTGATTGCTTCTTTGATATCGTTGTTGTTAACAAGCTCGTTTCTTGCAAGGTTAAGAATTCTTACGCCGTCTTTCATAATTGCAAGGGTGTCTTTATTAACTGTGTATCTTGTAGCATCATTTAAAGGTGCATGGATTGTAATATAATCAGCTTTTGTGAAAATGTCGTTCAAGCTGTTAACGTGAACAATTGAACGTGAAAGTCCCCATGCAGCGTCAACTGAAATGTATGGGTCATAACCGAGAACCTCCATGCCGAGGCTTTTAGCGGCATTTGCCACCATAACGCCGATAGCACCAAGTCCGATAACGCCAAGAGTTTTGCCTGTGATTTCAGGGCCCGTGTAAGCACTTTTGCCTTTTTCAACAAGCTTTGGAACTGCATCGCCTTCGTTTTTTAAGGTTTCTGCCCATTTAATACCGCCTGTAATATCTCTTGATGCAAGGAAAAGAGCACAGGTTGCAAGCTCTTTAACCGCATTTGCGTTTGCGCCGGGAGTGTTGAAAACAACAATCCCCTTTTCTGCAAACTTGTCAAGAGGAATATTGTTTGTACCTGCACCTGCTCTTGCTACTGCTTTGAGGTTTTCGGGAACATCCATTTCGTGCATTGATGCGCTTCTTACAAGCACACCGTCAGCTTCGTTAATATCTTCTGTAATAGCAAAATTGTCGCCGAGCTTTTCAAGACCTACATCGGCAATTTTGTTTAATGTTGCAATTTTAAACATTTTAATTCTCCTAAATTATCTATTTTCAGCTTCAAATTTTTTCATAAATTCAACAAGAGCTTTAACACCTTCGACAGGCATTGCATTGTAAATGCTTGCTCTCATACCGCCGACTGATCTGTGACCTTTTAGGTTAACAAAGCCTGCTGCTGCAGCTTCTTTGCAGAATTTCTTGTCAAGTTCTTCGTCGCCTGTAACAAATGTAACGTTCATAAGTGAACGGTATTTCTTATCTGCGCAAGGCTTGAAGAGTTCTGAAGAATCAAGGAAGTCATAAAGCATACCTGCTTTTTCCTTGTTAATTTTTTCCATAGCTTCAAGTCCGCCAAGCTCTTTAATCCATTTGTAAACAAGACCTGCAACATAAATTGAATAGCAAGGCGGTGTGTTGTACATAGAATCGTTATCAGCAATAACTTTATAATCAAGCATTGTTGGTGTTTCGGGACGTGCATTTCCAAGCAAGTCTTCTCTGATGATTACGATTGTAACACCTGCAGGAGCCATATTCTTCTGTGCACCGGCATAAATAACACCGAATTTTGTTACGTCAACGGGTTCTGAAATGATGCATGATGACATATCTGCAACAAGAATTTTATCTCCGATGTTCGGAACGGTCGGATATTTTGTACCGAAAATTGTGTTGTTGTAGCAAACATGAACATA
>CAZMHL010000276.1:0-2150 GCA_964566065.1 uncultured Eubacteriales bacterium | reverse complement strand
TTTATAGAAAAAAACGTATAGCGGATATTTTTTATAAATGAATATTGACAGGCGTAGTATGAAGTGATATTGTAAAGTTAGCACTCAATACATAAGAGTGCTAACAAAAATGAATTTAATTGATGATTCGGATAGAGGTAAGTAATTTGAAAAAAGATAGTGAAAAATTTTTAGAAATATTGCTTAGAAAAAAAGAGCAAACTGGTGAATACGCATTAAGTTGTGATATAGATGAGTTTAGAGAAATACCGAATATTAAATATAATATCAATTCAATTTTAGAAGATTTGAAAATTTATGGTTGTATTACTAATGCAAGTACGCTTTTTATAGGTGGTAATATGTCTATTTATTTAACGATGGAAGGTATTGATTATTTTAAAGATAAAGAAAAAGAGTATCGAGGGGGATTTATGAGTAATAATATAAATAATTTTTATGGAAATGTAAGTAATATGCAACTTCAGCAAGGAACAGTAAATTCTACGCAAACTCAAAAAATAACTTCAACAGAAACGATAGACTTTGATAAGGTAGCAGAATTTATTGATAATATTAAAAAATATGACATTTTTTTAGAAAGTGAATATGGAGAGCGAGCATCAGAAGTAAGAGAAAGATTAGTGAAGCTTGAAGAATTAGTTCAAAAAAGAGAAAATTCAGGTAAAATAAAATTATTATTGTCAGAATTAAAAAATTTATCTGTAGGAGTTGTAGGAAGTTTGATTGCTAGTGGTATTGTAGAGGGGATAAAAGCATTTATCTAGGAGAATAGGATTAATGAGTGGTATTGTTTTAGAGTTACAGCGAGAAGCATTAAATAAGGACGCAGATATAGAGTTTTTATTAAGAAAAGCGTATGTTATTGCACGAAAATTAAAATTATCAGATTTTGAAGAGTGGATAAAATATGAACAAAACGGATATGCTGAGAAAAAAGTTCCTGACTATAGGATGATAAAAGGCGAATTGAAGGCGTTAAATCCGGTAAGAGGATGGATTCCGGTTGTAATGGAATCTACAGAAGCAGAAGATGCTTTTACGAGGACAGGCTTACCAAACTCTGTATCAGAGTTGTGTGATTTGTATAAAAATGCTAAAAATTCAATGTTAGTAATGAATTTGCCAGCGGAATCTAATAATTATGTATCAAAGTGTTGCGGATACAATACCCAGTTCAGATTAGAATTTGGGAAAAATCAAATATATTCTATATTAAGTAGGGTTAGAAATAATATTTTGGATTGGGCTTTAACATTAGAGGACAATGGGATTATAGGAGAAAATTATTCTTTTTCAGATGAAGAAAAAAGAATTGCCAAGGAAGAAACAGCGATAACAAATTACATAACAAATTTTATGGGAAATTCAACGGAAGTACAAATACAACAGGGAAGTGTAGATTCGCAGCAGTGTAAATGTTGAATTAAAAAAATAATAGGAATTTTGCATAGATTTAAGGAGATAACGTTATGATATATGATAGAAAAGCATTAAGTAATGCGTTAATGTTTGATTATGCTTATACCATTATATATGAACAATTCCAAAAAGGAGTTAAAGAGTTTGAGTTAAAGGATGTAGGACTTTTAGTTCCACTTGCAGTAAATTGTGCATTTTCGTGTGAAATGTTTTTAAAGGCAATGTTACCGAGTGGAACACGAGGTCATAAATTAAATAACGAATTATTTAAAAGGTTGGATAGTGAAATTGCTGCAAATATCAGAATGCGAGTTATTGAAATAATGCGTATGCGTAATGTAGCATATTCAGAAGAAGATTTTGAAATTGATTTAACTAAAAATGAGAAAGCATTTGAACAATGGAGATATTTTCATGAAGATAGGGAAACAATAACGTTTAATGTTGAATTTATGAATAGTTTTCAAAAGTGTTTAAAAGAGATAGCTAGTATTGAAGATAAACAATAAAAATAGTATGGAGTATTTTAGGAGTGGTAATATAATAAAAGATTGGTAATGTTTTGGTAATGGAATGAGAAATACGAGAAAACACCATATAAAATATTGTGAAATAATCACTTTAAAATGATAAAATAAGATGACCTGTAAACGAAAAAATAGATACAGGAGTTGAGTTTGAATAAGAAAAATAAGCCCGCAAAGCCTTGATTTTCAAGGACTTGCGGG
>CAZMHL010000275.1:0-2172 GCA_964566065.1 uncultured Eubacteriales bacterium | reverse complement strand
AGTCAGTTGACTATTGCTTTTGGAAATATTTTTTTCTTGTAACAGGGATATGGACAGAGGATAGATATTTGTCCTTGGAAGATGAAGTAGATTATTCAAAGATTCCGCAATTAGTATTAATAGACCATGAATTTAAAAGTAAAATATCAGAGAAAGAATATGAGGGGATTATTTATTGTTTAAGAGGTTCTAATAAAATAAAACGAAAGGATATTGTAAAGAGCTTTTGGTATGATGTGAGTTACCAGAGGCAGGTATTAGAATTGCTTTTTCAAAATGGCAATCAAAAAGAAGATTTACAAGCATGGAACATATTATTAGATATTTTTAGAGGAGATGAATGTGATGCAGTATTAGGAAAAAAGCTAGCAAACGGTTTATGGGCTGCGAGCTGGTTGCTTAATGAAATTAATTATTCTGAGCAGGTTTCTTGGAGTGAGGAGATAGCTGAAATTTGTGAAAAAGTAATGGATAGGCTTGGTGCTGTAGAGAATGTTGTAAAAGAATTATGGAATTATCAATATATGTGGCTTTATTGTGAATATTTACAATGTGTATTGAAAAAGAAAAGTGAAATACAGTGCGACAAAGATAGCAGGAATTTATTAAAAAAATGCTGTTCTTTAGCAGAAGAAAGCGGATGGAAACCAACATTAAGTTTATTGGCAGGAAAAATAAGTTTATTGATTTTTCCTGAAAGGAAGAATGCAGTTTCCTACTATAAAGATGTATTAGCATATAGCGGGCGTTCGGATATTTATTATGAGGTTGGACGTATTTATGAAAAAATTTATAAAGATAATGAAAATGCTTTGAGATATTATCAGAAAGCATATGAAAGAGATAGGAATAATTATCGTGCAATTTATAAGTTTGGTCTTTCACTAGAGAATAGGGGAAGATGGCGTGATGCAATTAGTGTTTATTTGAAAATCAGGCGCATAATAAAACAGCATCCGGTTAAAAACTATATTTCTATTACAGATATAGAATATAATTATAAGGCGTGCAAAAGAATTATTTATATATGTGAGGAGCGTTTCTATGATGATGAGTTGTTAATGGTTTATCGGACTATATTACGCCGCTTTCAAGATAACTTAAAGCGGAGTGTAAACTTTAAAAGGCTGGTAGGGCTTATGTTTGATGATAAAAATGCAAGAAAGAAAGCGAAAGAGATAAAGGAAGAGATAAATTTAAAGATAAAAAGAGATGGCTGTAAATAAAACAAATGAGGAGAAAGTTATGGGAACTAATACAAACAGTAAGCCAATTATCATAATAGAGGGTAATTCGGATATTTATTATGAAGAACCGGGGAAATTTGGGGAATCTATTCGAAAAGCAGATTACATGAATGCATTTCAGATTGTAGAAAAATTTGCAGGAAATTTAAAGAATAAAACAAATGAAGGAACAGGAACAGATTCAAGAAATAAAGAACAGGTATATAATATTGTGTTTTTTACAGGTGAACGAGGGGTTGGAAAAACATCTGTAATGCTTTCTTTCATGGAATTTTTAAAAGATTATTATCGAAAAGCTAATAAGAATAATGATAGTGGGCTGGAAGAGGAGTTTCAATTCAAGACCTTGAAAGGAGCATTAGATAGTAAATATATGTTTACGGGTATCGATTATATTGATGCTTCTTCTTTGAATACAAAGGACGACATTTTAGGCAGTGTTTTATCAAATATGCTGACTAAGTGGAAAAAGGAGGAGTGGAGTAGTAATTTGAACTCCGGAATTATACGGGGAAGTGATTATGAACATAAAAAACGTAAATTACGAATGTGTTTTAATAATGTTTATGAGCGATTAAAAGATTTGCGAAGTACAAAAGATATGACAGAGAACGATAGCGATATGTTTTTGGAAACATTGGAACATTTGTCACTATCTTGGAATTTGAAAATGTCGTTGAAAGAATTAATTGATACTTATTTAGATATTATGGTTTATCCAAACAGCGAAAGAGATATTGAGAAAAATAATCATTTTTTGGTTATTTCTATTGATGATTTGGATATGAATATTAATTATGGATTTATGCTTTTGGAACAGATAAGGAAATATTTAATGATTCCAAATGTAATTGTGCTATTGTCAGCAAATTATGAGCAGTTGGAAAAAATCTGTTGTAATCATTATTCTAAAGAATTTGATAAA
>CAZMHL010000274.1:0-2191 GCA_964566065.1 uncultured Eubacteriales bacterium | reverse complement strand
GGATGCGTTTGTTCCCGTTTGAAAAGACCGCCTTGCGTGTTATCGACGCAGACGGTGAACGCCTCGCCGTGTGCGACGGCACCTGTAACCGCGCGGAACGCCCGCTTGCCTGCCGTATCTTCCCGTTCTTCCCGACGGTGGATGAAAAAGGGCGGATATTTGTGGAACTTGACCCCCGCGGTGCCCATGTTTGCCCGTTTATTTCGCATAGCGACGACGTGCTGTTTGATACGCGCTTTTTGCGTGCGGTGAAAAGGGTAGGCAAACTACTTGTGAAAGACCCCGCCTGCCGCTTATTTTTAGAAGAAACCACCGCCGAAATTGATACTTATCATGCATTTTTAGAAGAAGAAACCACCTGCTGATTGGTGTTTTTTTATTTTGCAAAGAAGGCGATGGCGATGGCACCGGGGCCTGCGTGGGTACCGATGGTGCCGCCTACCGTTTTGATAGGCAGGGTTTCGGTCTGTCCTTCCCACAGCGCACGGCTGTCCTCAATATACTGCTTTAACAACGTGTCGTCGTTGCCCGTGTAACCGAGGTAAAACGGCATTGAAAAATCGATACCGCCTGCGCGGTCAATTTCTTCGACAAGCAGGTTGTTGCCCGCGCGGGAGCCGCGCGCTTTACCCAGCATCGCGACCTCGCCGTCGCGCAGAGCGATAACGGGTTTGATGGATAAAAGCCCGCCCGCAAACGCGGTAACCGTGGAAACACGGCCGCCTTTTTTGAGATAATCGAGTGTATCGACCAGTGCTACCAGACGGATGCGTTTTTTTGCCTCTTCCAGTTTTTCAGCGATCTCTTTTGCGGAAAGACCCGCATCCCGCAAGCGCACCGCAACGTCTACAAGAGCGCGCTCGCCCATCGCGGCGCTTTCACTATCCACCACAAATACTTTATCGGGAAAAGCGGCAGAGGCTTGCGTCGCCGCGCCGAAGGTTCCCGACAGTTTGGAAGACAAAGTGATAGCAACCACCGTCTCCCCCGCTTCCACCGCCGTTTCGAACGCTTCTTCAAAACGGAACGGCGTCACTTGACTGGTGGTAGGCAAGGTATCGCTCGCGGTCAACTTATCATAAAACGCCGCGTGGCTCAGATCTACACCGTCTTCAAAGGTCTCCTCCCCAAAGTTTATCAGCATCGGCAGTACCGTAACGCCGTCTATCTTTTCCACAATATCCGATGCGGAATCGGTAATAATACGAATCATAGTTTATAATCCTTTCGCCGCAATTTTTTCGTAGATACGCACAAAGGTGGTCGCATCCTCTTCTCCGATGATCTCTATTATTGTATCCACGATCTTCAGAGAATTTTCGTGTACCTCCATAAAATCCCGAAGACGTGCAGGCTCTAAACGCACCACGACCGTTCTCGCGTCTTTTGCACCTTTGCTTTTGGTAACAAAGCCCTGTTCTTCCAGCCCGTCTACCGTGCGGTTGACAAGCGATTTGAGCATCCGCGTTTTCGCAACCAGATCTTTCACGGGCATTTCACCCACCCCGTCTTTACGGTAGGCACCGTACATATACATCAGCACGATAGCCTCATTGTAGGTAAGTCCCGCGGTCATACGGTTGTTCTTGATGGTCGCGGTCATACCGACCCACGCTTCTAACACCTGTTCTCTTAAAGGCAGTTCCATATCTTCCTCCAAAAAAGTTCACTTTGTAAACTAAAATCAGTATAACATATGTCCTCTTTCTTGTCAAGTGGAGTATCGCTTTGCGCTACTCCGTCGACATTTTGTTCGAGCGCAGTGTCGTGCGCTCAGTTTTGCTTTGCAAAACACCACAAAAGTCGCACCCGACCCGCTTTGCGCTACTCCGCGAAAAAAACGCGGTCATTTGTAAATGACCGCGTTTCTCTGTTATACACTTTTAATAATTGCGTCAAGGCTGGCAGTTTGGTCTGCATCGCACGCGATAATAGGGGTGCGGCAGGCATCGCTATCAACAATACCGAGCAGTTTCGCCACCGTTTTGACAGCGGGGATATACGGCACACTCACGCCGTACATCACCACCGCACGGTTGATTTTCTGCTGTAATGCGGCAATCTTTTCAAAATCTTTCGCATTCACCGCATCTCTCATATCCGAGCAAAGGCGCGGCATCACGTTGGAAAGACCGCCCACTGCACCGTTACCGCCCGACATCACGTTATGTGCAAAGTTCTCATCAAGACC
>CAZMHL010000273.1:0-2224 GCA_964566065.1 uncultured Eubacteriales bacterium | reverse complement strand
AAAAAATCTCTTGAGATAACACCCGTCCTTGAAATCGGAAGAACCGATATTATCACTTCCTTAATTGCACAAAGTGACATGATTTCCTTTTTACCTGATTTCGTTACAAAGGATATGGTAGAATCGGGTACATTATGTTACCTTGACATCTGCGACATAAGCATTGATATCTGGAAACAGCTTATCTATCACAAAAACAAATGGATGTCTAAAAGTTTAAAAACTTTCATAGAGTATATAAAAATTTCGGAATTTGAAAATTAAATTATGGTTTACCCAAAAGAGGGTGTAAAATTATTTTACACCTCCTTTTATCATTATTTTCTTAATTTTCTGCAATACTGCGTACAAAGCTTATCTGTACATTCAGAACATTTAAGTGCCATATTGCTGTTTTCCCAGAATCTTTCGGGATATGTGAACACGCACACTTCCCAGACAAGCCATATAACAAAGGCAAATATAACCAGCGACCAGGAGAAAAAGCTGTTAAGGGCAACAATCGGCAAAAACATCATCAGGTGGTCCCAGTTGAAAATTCTGCAGGTGGTACAGCATTTATTATGCATTATAAGTCTGAACGGGCACCACATAAGAACACAAATAAGATCGCAAACATAAAAGAAAATTGACAGTAAGACCATCATACTTGTGTCGAGTATTCCCGCAATATGCAAGCCGCTGATTGCCACTGTCAGCAACACCCATATTATCATTACTCTGTAAGCCGATACCGTTGTGTCTTTTATATACTGTTTCAGGTTCTTGTAGTTTATCTTTTCCTTAATCGGTCTGAAAAGAGATTCAAATACTTTTTGTGAACCTATTGATATGTGCGCTTTCACCGGAATAAGCTGCAGTATCATATCCCATATCCAGATTATCCAGAGCAGATGAAGAAGCGAAAACTCCTTAAAAAAGTTGCTGCCGTCCGCTATATTAAATTTTTCTTTATCAAATATGTATACAAGAATTGCAATAAGAAAAACTAAAATTCTTCCTGCCAGTCTCAAAAAATATATTTTTCTTGTTTTTGATATACATTCCCCGCCGTTTTGCATTATACACCTCTGAAAAAATATTGCATTTCTGAAAACGTAATGATTATATCACAAAAAAGATTTTTTTTGCAACTTTTTAAATTTTTTGTCCTAAAATGCATACAAAAACCGAAAGCCTTATTTAAAGGTTTTCGGAATTACTTATTATTCCCACTCGATTTCGTATTATTTTTCTTTGTCTGAATTTTTAGTATCAAAACAGTTCACGCTAAGTTTCAATTATGATTTATTGCTTTTCATTACTTTTTGTGATATAATTATCAATGTTCACAAATGCCGAAAAAGAGGTCTTGGAAATGTATTTTGAAGAATTTATTTTAGGCTCAAAAATTAAAGTGGAGCCTGCTGTTATAAATAAAAATGATATGGTTGATTTTGCAAGAAAGTATGACAACATTCCGCTTCACACCGATGAAGAATTTGCCAAATCAACAATATTCGGGAAGCTTATTGCTCCCGGTGTTATGTCATTTATGTCAGTCTGGGCAAAATATCTTGAAAACGATTTGGCGGGCGACGAGCTTCTTGCAGGAAAGTCCACTAAAATAGAATGGTTTAAGCCCGTCTTTGCAGATGATGTTCTTACAAGTACCTGCACAGTATCTAATATTACAAAACGCAATAAGAAAAATGGTATCGTTGAACTCACTTTTGAAGTATTCAATCAAAATGGTGAATTGGTACTGACAGATGTTACTGAAATGATTGTAAAATGCAAGCCTGAGAGGTAACGATTATGAGTAAGAAAGAAACCTTAAAACGATATTTGTTATTTATTTTATGTCTGTTCTTTATGGGAATAGGCGTTGCACTTACCAAGCATGGAGAATTGGGCGTTTCTCCAATATCTTCAGTTGCAAATGTTGTAAGCATCAAATTCACATTTTTATCATTTGGAACATGGCTTACAATTTCAAACTGTGTTCTGCTGCTTGGGCAAGTGTTATTGCTCCGTAAAAACTTTCAGCCGATACAGCTTCTTCAGATACCACTTTCATTCTTATTCGGATATTTTACGGATTTCGGCTTGCACTTGGCAAGTTTTATACCCAACGATATTTACATAGTAAAGTTATCGCTTGTTATAAGCGGAATCATTATTCTTGGCTTTGGAATTACCCTTGGTGTTATTGCAAACGTGATTTTAAATTCCGGCGAAGCAT
>CAZMHL010000272.1:0-2239 GCA_964566065.1 uncultured Eubacteriales bacterium | reverse complement strand
TGTTAATTTAGAGGATATGCTTCAGAACGGCACCGTTATTTCGGGTACAATGATTGAAACTCCGCACAGCTTCTCAACTGCTTGTAACATTGCAACACAGATTATCGCTCAGGTTGCATCTTCACAGTACGGCGGACAGAGTATTTCTCTTACGCACCTTGCTCCTTTTGTTGATGTAAGCAGAAAGAAAATCAGACGCGATGTTGAAGCTGAAATGAAATTAATCGGTGCAGAGGTTGACGAAGAGCTTATTAAGGAAATCGTTGAAAAAAGACTTCGTGCTGAAATCCAGAAGGGCTGTCAGATGATTCAGTATCAGGTTGTTACTCTTATGACAACCAACGGTCAGGCTCCTTTTGTAACCGTTTATATGTATCTTAACGAAGCAAAAGACGAGGTTACAAAGAACGACCTTGCAATGATTATAGAAGAAATGCTTGAACAGAGAATTATCGGTGTCAAGAACGAAGCCGGCGTGTGGATTACTCCCGCATTCCCGAAACTCATTTACGTTCTTGAAGAAGATAATATTCATACCGATTCAAAATATTATTACCTTACCGAGCTTGCAGCAAAATGTACAGCAAAAAGAATGGTGCCTGATTATATTTCCGAAAAGGTTATGCTCAAACTTAAAGTAGACAAAAACGGCGAAGGACATTGCTACACTTGTATGGGGTGCCGTTCCTTCCTTACTCCGTACGTTGACCCTGAAACAAATGAACCGAAATATTACGGCAGATTCAATCAGGGTGTTGTAACAATCAACCTTGTTGATATTGCACTTTCATCAGGCGGAGATATAGATAAATTCTGGAAGATTTTCGACGAAAGACTTGATATCTGTTACAGAGCACTTATGTGCCGTCACAACAGACTTAAAGGGACACTCAGCGATGCGGCTCCTATTCTCTGGCAGTACGGCGCTCTTGCAAGACTTGAAAAGGGCGAACCTATCGACAAGCTCCTTTACGGCGGATATTCAACAATTTCTCTTGGCTATGCAGGTCTTTATGAGTGCGTTAAATATATGACAGGAAAATCTCACACAGACCCATCTGCAACGCCGTTTGCACTTGACGTTATGAAATATCTTAATGCGGCTACAAAGAGATGGAAAGAACAGGAAAATATTGACTTTTCAATTTACGGTACACCACTTGAATCAACAACCTACAAATTCGCAAAATGCCTGCAGAAGAGATTTGGTATTGTTGAGGGAGTAACAGATAAAAACTATATCACAAACAGCTATCACGTTCACGTAACCGAAGAAATTGACGCATTCAGAAAGCTTGCTTTTGAAGCACAGTTCCAGGAGCTTTCTCCGGGAGGTGCAATTTCCTATGTTGAAGTTCCGAATATGCAGAACAATATTGAAGCAGTTCTTGATGTTATGAAATTTATTTACGATAACATTATGTATGCAGAGCTTAACACAAAATCCGACTACTGTCAGATTTGCGGTTATGACGGAGAAATCGTAATAAACGAAGACGAAGACGGCAAGCTTGTCTGGAGATGCCCGAGCTGCGGTAACACAGACCAGACAAAAATGAACGTTGCAAGAAGAACCTGCGGTTACATTGGAACGCAGTACTGGAATCAGGGAAGAACCCAGGAAATTAAGGAAAGGGTACTCCATCTGTAATGAATTACGGTGAAATAAAAAATTGCGACATTGCAAACGGCATCGGTGTAAGAGTTTCGCTTTTTGTTTCGGGATGTACACATCACTGTAAAGGGTGCTTCAATGCACAGACCTGGGATTTCAACTTCGGCGAATCCTTTACCAAAGAGGTTGAAGATAAAATAATTGAGTACTTAAAACCCGATTACATCAACGGACTTACAGTTCTTGGCGGTGAACCCTTTGAGCCTGAAAATCAGAAAGTACTTCTTCCTTTTCTGAAAAGAGTAAAAGAAGAATGTCCCGATAAAACAATCTGGATTTACTCGGGTTACCTTTTTGATGAAGAACTTTTAAAGGAAAGCCGCGCAAGATGTGAATATACCGATGAAATCCTTTCAATGACCGATATTCTGGTTGACGGAAGATTCGTAGAGGAACTCAAAGACATTCGTCTTGTTTTCAAAGGCTCCTCAAACCAGAGAATAATAGATGTTCAAAGGTCGCTTAAGGAAAATAAAATTGTAACTAAAGAATACTGAAAAAAGCACTCTTTAGGGTGTCCTTAATAAAACAGTAACACTGTTTTCGTTGAAACGGCATAGGTTG
>CAZMHL010000271.1:0-2254 GCA_964566065.1 uncultured Eubacteriales bacterium | reverse complement strand
TTTTTTATAACATAGGAAATTACTCGCTGTGCGAGTAATTCAGCTTGTTTCATAAAAGCCTACCTCTGAAAAATGTGAGCAAAGCGAACATTAGTTGCCGAAGGCGGCTTTTTTACAAAAAAAAACAACACCCAACAAAAGTTGAGTGTTGAAAATAACAAATTGTTTTTTAACGTTTTGAGAACTGCGGAGCTCTTCTTGCAGCTTTGAGACCGTATTTCTTTCTTTCTTTCATACGTGGGTCTCTTGTTAAGAAGCCTTCTTTTTTAAGAACTGCTCTGAATTCTTCGTCAGCTTCTAAAAGTGCTCTTGCGATACCATGTCTTGCAGCGCCTGCCTGACCTGTGAAACCGCCGCCCTGAACGTTGATAATAACATCAAACTTGCCAAGTGTTTCTGTTGCAACCAATGGCTGTCTAACGATAACCTTAAGTGTTTCAAGTCCGAAATATTCGTCGATAGATTTACCGTTTACAACGATATTTCCTTTACCAGGTAACAGTCTTACTCTGGCAACTGAACTTTTTCTTCTGCCTGTTCCGTAAAGTGCTGAATTATTTGCCATTTTCCATTACCTCCTTATCTGATTTCTCTTGTCCATACTTCAGGTTTCTGAGCAGCGTTGTCGTGTTCGGAACCTGCATAAACTCTTAATCTTGTAAGAGCTTTGTCACCAAGTGAGTTGTGCGGAAGCATTCCCTTGATAGCTTTTGTCATAGCTCTTGTTGGGAATTTTTCAATCATATGACAGTATTTAACTTCTTTAATACCGCCGATCCAACCTGTGTGGTGATAGTATGTTTTGTTTTCGAATTTCTTTCCTGTTAATACAGCCTTTTCAGCGTTGATTACGATAACGTGGTCACCGCAGTCAGCGTGAGGTGTAAAAGTAGGAAGATGCTTACCTCTTAAGATTGCTGCTGCCTGAGCCGCAACTCTTCCGAGGGGTTTGCCTTCTGCATCTATGATATACCATTTTCTTTCGATGTTTCCTGCATTAGCCATAAATGTACGCATAGAAAACTACCTCCTTAAAATTATTCTTTTTCAAGTCACCAGATAATTGTAATACAACTTTTTCCTTTTGTCAAGCATAAATTTCCTAAAAATTAAACAAACGGAGTAAAAACTAATTTTTACTCCGTTTTTCTTTGTTTTTCTCAAAAATACTCACTTTTTATTTTTTTCGAATCCTTAGCATTTCCTTCAATTTTACCACTCTGGGACGGTTATATCTCTGCACCATAAGGAAAGGAACATTTCCTATAAAATATAAACATGATGCAATAATTCCGTAAGTTGTGTTTTCGCTCCATACAACAAAAACAGGCGAAATAATCATAAGAAAGATATGAGTTATTTCCGATCTGATGGTTTCAATAATAAATCTTTCCAGATATTCCTCGGATTTTATTTCTATATTATCAAGATGAAATCCAACCTTAACAATGTTGGAAAACTGCGGAAGCTTGTCCTTCCATTTCGAAATCTTGAAATATTTCTCATAAAATCTGCCGTTGTGTTCAAATTTATAAGGTTTTAAAAACCTGCCGGCATATCTGAAAACACCCGCAGGAATGTAAGCAAAAACAATTCCTACAATTACGCCGATAAAACAAACTCTCATACAATTTGTGAGCAAACTACTTAAAAAATCAAACATTCATTTACCTGCTTTTGCAAAAAATTCTTTACACTTCGTGAAATATATGGTACAATAATAATCAGAATTTGTCAATAATTGATTTTGGAAAGGAGCTTATATAATGGCAACAAAAAAGACCAGGCTCGATGAACTTATGTATAAAGAAAGACCGCTCGTAAGACGCGGAAACGTATTGTACTACGGATTTTTAGACGATAAATTTATAGTAAAGCTTGAAGTAAAAGACAGCGAAAAGGAAAACGACATCGAAATGGCAACAAAAGTAACCGTTCAGCTTACAACAAACAACACCAAGCTTCAGGGAAGCGAGAGAATGATTAAAAAATCCGAGAGAGAAGGTTTATATGCAGCGATAGACCTGGGAAATGTATGGCTTGAAGATATGCTCGACCCCCAGTAAGACATCGGAATTTTTGTCATACCATAATAGGGAATGTAAAAAAAGTCCGGAACGCCAAAAGGTCGGAATAAGTATATATAAGGCTATATAAAACTTATAGTATTTATAACTGAATGCAGAAAACTCTCAAATCTGAGAGTTTTCTTTGTTTTGTGTAACGACAACCACCAGCAATGCTGGTGGGATAA
>CAZMHL010000270.1:0-2263 GCA_964566065.1 uncultured Eubacteriales bacterium | reverse complement strand
AGAAGTAAACATGTTGTAACTAGTAATAGTTGAAAGAGTAACATCTGATGAATTTTGGAAATATCTAATTATTTCATCTATTCTTCTTGTGCTCCATGTTCTAAACTGAGTTGAAGTTAGGCTTTTTGCCAAATATAATTTACCCTTATTACAATTTACACCTAGTGTTCCAGTGGTATTTTCATCTATTTCCTCAACATATTGCGTGCTGGTAACATCATAATCCTCATAACCGGCTGGAATGCAGTCTTTTTTTTCGCTAAGATTTGGATCTGCTATCGTTATTTTTTCTAATTGATTCTCAGGTGGATTTGCATTATGACGTGTTATTTTTTTTGCTTTATCGTCAGAGAAAACTTTTTTTAATAAATCATTTGTAATTTTGATATTAGTTATATCTGCATTATATAGTTTACTGAAAAATCTTTTTAAAGAAGTCATTAATATCTCAGGCATATTATTTATAGCAACAAAATTCTTTTCGATGCCTACCCATGCAAAACCTTCCTTCATCATATATACAAAAGTATGCTCACCATCTTCATTTATGTAGTTAAACTTCTGAAGATAAGATAATGTTATTTCATAGACATCACCAAAAGGGATTACAGAAATAAACTCTAAATTTTTATATTTAGCATCTTGATCATATGTTAACTCCTGTATATATTCTTTTATGCTTTTTTCTAAAACTTCTTTATCAACAATATCTCCTTCACCTTTTTTCGCCCAAAAGAGCGTAAACCCTGGCTTTAAACCATAACGATATTTTTCATATGCCGAATCAATAATTTCAGGTGTAATTTCTGGCGATCTCTCGATAAGTTCTATAAGAACCGAACGACTTTGTGAATATACAAGCTTATGAATATCACTTGTTGAAGATTGATGTTTAATTTGAAGCAAGCGATTTTCCACATCATCTTTTTCTATACAGTTCCATATCATATATCTTATGCCTTTAATTTGCATGCTTTCTAATTTTAGCTTTTGTTCTTGTGGTATTGGCAAGTTTCTCACTCCTAAATATTTTTATTGGGTTTTAACGCTCAGTTTGATTAGACTGATCATTTTTCCACAAACTCCATTATATCCGTCATTTTACATCCAAGAGCCTTGCATATCTTACCGATTGTTTCGGTTGTGATATCCTGGTCCTTGCGGAGTTTTAGCATGGTATGACCAGTTAGACCTGCAGCTTCTTTCAGGTCTTTTTTCTTCATACCTCTATCCAGCAGGAGATGCCATAGTTTATTATAAGTAACTGACATTTTTCCTCATCCCTTCGAACGAAAAATATTTACAATAATATATTTTATAGTATAACAGAAAAATGTCGAATCGTCAATATTTTTAGTGAATCTTCAATACCATGTTTTTGAACAAATAAACACCGATTACCTCCGTAAGACGCAACACTTACGGAGGTAATTATTATTCAATAACCCAAGTAACATCTATACTTTTATCTACTGATATTGTATCCGGAGAAAGCATACTAGCTAGAGAACCAGCCCTTTCTTGTTCACAACACATATACTCTATACCATCATCGACATCATCTCTGTATTCATCACATTTTGCACTCTCTATACCAACAACTTTTTGTCCTAATGTTTCTGCAATTATTTCCGCTTTCTTTTTAGAATCTAACAATGCATCTTGCAACACTGTTTTTTTGGCAGACTCAATGTTAGATAAACAAAAAGTTTCGTCATAAGTTGCGTTAATTTCATTTCTAATAATTCCATCAGAAATACTTTCCAGCAAAGCAAGATTTGCAGAAGATGTAAATGATATTTCCTTTTCGAAATGATAGCATTTGTCGTCATCATAACGACTTGGATTTGATACATGATCATTTTCCATAGATACTTTTGAAAGTTCGAATCCTAAATCTACTAAAAGCTGTAATAGTTTTTCAGTTTCTTTTTTCCCTTTATTGATTGCAGATGCAGCTGTTTCACCAGCAGTAGATATTGAAATGTCCACTTTCATAATATCTGCCTTAAATTCCTTTTTTGCACTACCGTTAATTTTAATTTTTCCCATTTTCATACCCTCCAAATTATTTTATTAGTGTTAATATAAAATTTGTTGCCGTTAATATAAGCGTAATAACCGAAAGAACCAATGAACAAATTGCAAGTTTCATAGCTAAACACCTCCTACGCTTGAGCGACACAAGCGCCCACAGATAGACTATCTATCAAATTAAGCACATTCCAGATTTGTCTTTTGCGTTCTTTTCTTGCCATGGCTT
>CAZMHL010000269.1:0-2272 GCA_964566065.1 uncultured Eubacteriales bacterium | reverse complement strand
CAGAGGGCAATGTTACAGCAACTTCACTTGATAATAATTATGATTCGCTAGTACGTTCTTGTCCAGATGCTTTTTTTGCTAAAAAAATAATTGTTTGCGAAGGAAAAACAGAAATTGGTATATGCAGAGCAATTGATGAATATATGGCTCAAAATTCAATGCATAATATGGCGTATCATGGATGCGTTTATGTGCTAGGAGGAGGTTCTGATTTTGCTAAAAAAGCAAAAAACTTAAAAGAACTTGGTTATGAAGTTATGGTTTTATGCGATTCTGATGTAAATTGTTCTCCAAGTAAAAAACAACTTGAAGATTTGAGTGTGAAAATTTGCGATTGCGCAAATAATTACTGTATAGAAGAGCAGATTTTTAATTTCAGTCCGTATAATATTATTATTGAAATTTTGAATTATATTGCCGAAGATAGAGATATGTCTATTGATGATTTGATTAAAGAAATAAAGAATAAAAATGGAATTACGACTCTCTCATGGGTTCCAAGTGACGATGATTATACGAGAGCATATCTCATAAAATCAGCACTTAAGATTGAGCAAGGAAACCCTAAAAGACATTGGTTTAAAGAAATAAGTAGAGGGCAAAATATTGGGCAAATTATATTAAATCACTTTACTGATATTTCCGCAGAGAATTCTTTAAAACAAATGTTTTTACAAATAATAGACTGGGCTAAAAGTTAGAATATGCAATACAATGAAATAATCAGAGATTTTATATCTAAAGACAAAAGTTTAATTATTGCACCAGCAGGATATGGAAAAACTTATACAATATCAGAATGTATAAAAGTAATACCAGACACAGATAAAGTTCTTATTCTTACGCACACTCATGCTGGTATTGCATCAATTAAAAATAAAATGCATAGCAGAAATATAGACAATAGTAAGTTTCATATTGAAACGATAACGAGCTATGCTCAGAAATATGTAAAATCTTATTGTACAGAAATTCTTCCTAAGATTGAAGACTCTGCAAATTATTGGAATTTTATATTAGAAAAAACTATTGATATTTTTAATTCAACCCATATTAAAAGAGTTATTAAGTCGACATATAAACACTTGTTTGTGGATGAATATCAAGATTGTAGCAAAAAACAACATGATATGATTTTGAAATTATCTGAAATACTACCAACTCATATATTGGGGGATCCATTACAAGGGATTATAGATTTTAATGAAACACTTGTTAGTTTTGAAGAAGATGTTATTCCTGTTTTTGGAGAGCCATTAATATTAACAACTCCATATCGTTGGCTAAATTCAGGGAATAATGAATTAGCTTCATTTTTGGTATATACAAGACAATTATTAGAACAAAATTTCTGCAATACTTCCTCTAAAAATATAATAGATTTATCAAAAATTTCAATACCAACCATAGAAGTTATTACGAATAACATAGATACATTTGATTCTGAATTCTATCAAAACTCAAATTACAAAAGAGTGTTAACAAATAAAATTAATAATTGTGAATATAATAGTTTATTGGTTCTTGTCAATAAAAACATTTTGCCTGCTGCAAGGGCAAGTTTTATTAATAAATTGGGCTGTAGCCATTCAATAAAAATGCTTGAAGCTATTGACGACAAAGATTTCTATAATATTGCAATGCAGATAGATAAACTTATAGAAAAAATCAAAACACAACAATTAACCAATATACATAAAAATATAAGAGAGAAATTATTAGAAAAATTATTTAACAAAACAGAATTAAAAGATTGGTTTAATGATATAGGGGTAAAAAACAGGAGAAAACCACACGAAGCATTATCATTAGAATTAAATGCTATTTACGAAAAATTTTTATTAAATCCAAATATTGATAATGTTTTTATCTTACTTAACTTTATATTAAAAACTATAAAATTAAAACCCAAAAGACCTTCATTAATTTATGCATTAGTTTCGGCACTTAATACTACCGACAAAAATCTATCGGCATATAATGCAATGGTTTTACAACGTAATAAGATTAGGAAATTAGGTCGAAAAGTTGACGAAAAATGTATCGGAACAACGTTGTTAACTAAAGGTCTTGAATTTGATGCTGTAATAATAGTTGATGCACATAGATTTAGATGTCCTAAAAATTTATATGTTGCGATGACAAGAGCAACAAAAAAACTAATAATTTTTTCCAAAGGAAATATTCTAAAACCATACCAAGATTAAACTGGATATTTTATTTCTATTCTTGACTGAAAGTGATAGATTTTGGGAATGTTTTTAATTATTTT
>CAZMHL010000268.1:0-2276 GCA_964566065.1 uncultured Eubacteriales bacterium | reverse complement strand
CTTTATAAACGGCAACCTATACTGCCATATTTATTTTATTGGATATTGCATCCACTGTCAATACCATTTCCATTTTTTGGGGAATGTTGTCAGTTTTCACTAAGTTTTTTTATAAATTTTATAAAAAAAGAAACCGCCTTATGGCGGTTTCTTTTTTACATCAGTATACTCACAGCTCTCCAGCAGGCAAGCGGCGGGAGGGTGGCGATATAGCGGTCGCCGCGTTTTGTAAACGGGCGGCGCTGCGGCTCACCGTAGGGGTCAAAATAGGTATACCCTTCGGGGTCGGCGGGATCTGCAACGGCAACTTCCAGTTCTTCGGTTTCGGTCAAAGAAACGTTCATCAAGGTGACCGTTTTTACTTTACCTTCCTCGGCAAGGCGCGGTACGCACACCACCTGGTCGGGGGTCGCCACAAAAGCGGGGAGCGGTTGTTTCGCCACCGCATCAATTGCCGCCCGCAACAGTTCGCGACGGACGAACGGAATATTGGTGTCTTGCAGTTCCGCCGCAGAAATTACCCATTTTGCACCGTTTACGGTGGGTGCCAATACGGTGCCGTTGCCGTACGGAATACCGCCCGTTACGGTCGTAAAGCAGGTCAACGGTTCGACGTCTTCGCCCTCAATACTCGTTTCCGCACGGACGCGCGGGCGCACCGTATCCCACGAAATATCTTTCACGGCGGGGTGGTCGCACAGGTGTTCGTACACACCGCCGCGGTACAGCGGGGGTTGCGGCACCGCGCGGGCTTTTAAGTACCCACCAAGCCCTTTATCCACCAGTTTTTTGAGGGTGTTTGCCTCTAAGATCACCGTTTCACGGGTGAGGAATTCCATATCCTCCTCAGTCAGATAATCCACCGCTTTTGCGGTGAGGAAATAGCAGTTGCCAAAGGGCCCCGTCTGCCACGGAATACCCCACCGCATCGCATCCGCCATATCCCAGATACAAGTTTCGTTAAAGAACGGCTCGCCTTTCTCGTTTTCTTTGACAAGGTGGGCTTTCGGCGGTTGATACACAACGATACCGCCGTTTGTCGTATTTTCTGCCGCCGCGTTAAAGGCGTCAAAATACGGCTGATGCTGTGCCAGTTTCTTAAATAACCGTTTTTGGAACGCAAGGTCGTCGTTAGCGCTCATCAGCGTCACGCTCGCCTCGTTACAGCCGTATGCCAGATACATAATTGCTTCCAGACAGGTACATTCGGGGGATTTACCGTACACCGTCCACGGCAGATTTTCGATCTCACACGAACGCTGTTTTACCTCTTTGGGCAAGCGGGCGTTCATATAGTGCAGGATCATACATTTCGTGAGCATCCCGTCGGGCTTATGGTCGTTATAAAAACCGCCGCCCGCGCGGAAGGTGGGTGCTTTGCCGGTCACTGCGGTGACTTTATCGATAATCGCTTTTTGGGTGTCGGTGACCATGGTGGTGTTGCCGCCGTTCTGGAAACCGAAAACGGTGTCGGGAGAACTTGCCATAATACCCTCGGCAATAAGACCCGCAAAGTCAGCCAGTGTTTCCCGCTGTACTTCGATATACTTTTCTCGCAAAGCAGGGGCGCTGTAAAACACGGGTTTCAGGGTGTCACGGGTATACGCAGTGCCCATTTTCCTGTTAAACGTCGCTAAACAGTTGTCGCAGAAACACAGCGCTTTGGATTTCGCAATGAGACGCAGACGGATATCGTCGTCCACCCACGCGATAGCGGGTTTCCAGCTTGCGTAGATTTCCATAATTTCCCGCACGTAGGCGCGGAAATCGGGCGCGTTCCAGCAAAATACACCGGGGCAGGTAGCGCCGTCAATGGAAGTAACGGTGGTGAAAGTGGGTAACACCCCTTCCCCGCCGAAACTTTTTAAAGCGCTTTCGTGGTGCCCTATCGTACGGCTGACCTGCATTGAGGGGAGAATGCCCGCCTCTTTGAAGCGTTCCGCCGCCCACGCCATATCCTTTACCTCTTCGCGGATACGGTCAGCAGACGGGATGCCGTAGGAGGTGGCAAGCCATACCTCGTCAAACGGGTTTCCGCTCTCTTTCAGAGCGGAAAGCAGCCGCAATATGTAATCGTGGTCAAAGTGACAGGCGGTGCCTGTACGCAACGATAATCTCATACTGTTTACTCCTTTACTCGGATGTTCAGCGCCGCTATATCCACCGTTTCGGGGGTGGAAGCGGGCACGTCGTTCCAGTTGGTCACGAAAATGTCGGCTTTTTTGAGCGCCGCCAGGTCGTCAAACAGCGGCGCCAGCGTTGTGTGCAACCGTAAG
>CAZMHL010000267.1:0-2289 GCA_964566065.1 uncultured Eubacteriales bacterium | reverse complement strand
GCTTGCGGTGCAGCTTACCTGCTTTTTGTAAAATCCAAAAAACTGTTGCAGGCAAGGCGCAGCGAAGAAGACAGTACGATGGTACGGCAATAAGCTGCAACACAGCAAACAAGCACCCTGACGGGTGCTTGTGGTGCAACTGTTTTTTGGATTTTATTCTCCCAGAAGATTGTTGATCTTCTCTAAATCCTCCGCCTCAAGAACGCCCTTGTCAAACCAGTTAAGGGCAAACCTGATAACTTTGTAATCGGGTTCATTGCCTATCATTTTAATTACGCCTTTGTATACAAAATCTCTTAATTTCATTATACTTCTCCTCCCATTGCAACTATTGCTTTCTTTATTTCTTCTATTACACCGTTGAGCTTCTGATTGTATCCGATTTCAATTCCTGCATCTATGTTGGATTTTACAGATGCACTTATATTACCTTTAAGTTCAAGCATTGAAAGCAAACCCTCATCTTCGATTTCAGTTATCACAGGCTCTTTATTGGCATAATACACTTCAAAAGTTCCGCCATTATCAAAGATTTCTTTTATTTTGTTATTCACGGTTGCTGCATCGGGGAACTCATCGGCCGGAAGTCTCATATACATCATATTTGAGCCTACCATTACCCCTGTTACATTTTCTGCCGCATAAATAAAACCGTAAGAAAGTCTGTTGCAAAATCCATAGGTTCCCGATTTGCTTGCGCCCGAGTAATTACTTTTGAAAAGTGTTGTTCCTGCACTTGAAGAAGCAAGGGTAAATTTGAAATCAGAAAGCTTATCAAGAACGCTTATGCTTCTTGAAATATACACTTTGCCGCCTTCTGCATAAATTTTATCTCTTGCTATAAACTCTCCGTCCACATTCTGAATTCCATAGAGCTTAACATTAAGCTTTGCGGTTGTTCCGCCGACGGTGATTTCGGGGTTTTCGACACAAACAATCTCAACCGGATTATCCAATGTTGGTTCTTCCTCCTGAACGCAATTTCCGAGAACGCCTATTGAGTTTATTTTCAGATATTCATTTCCGTCTGTAACGCTGACATATCCCTCACCGCTTGCCGTGTTGGTCATTATCCCCGCAAAAGCATTTTCAAGATACTCAAGTCCGAGCTGTTCTTTGGTCACATTGTGCGGATTTTCTCTGTCATTCAGATGTTCTTTTAATTTTTCCACATCGTCTGCAACCTTTGTAAACGGAGGCGGACCGTCCTCCCCGTTGCTCTCCATTATTCCGGTTCCCACCATTACGCTGAAGCATAAAACTCTCTCTGTCAGTATACTTTCGCCGCTTATAACCGACAACATAAGTTTCATACTTCCCGATATGGCATACATATTGTTTTTTAGTATGTACCTTGCCACACCGCCGCCGCTTATTTCACAAGTGTCGCAAATCATACTCAAATCGTTTCTTTTTGCAATAATCTGCAGGGTTGCATTTGCAGCTTCCTCACCGATGTCCCAGATAATTTCATAGGCCCTGTTATCACCTGTGACAAGAGGTGTGTCCACTATTTGTTTAAAATTCTTTTTTACTCTTATTTGCCTTAGCATTATTCCTCCTTCCGTCTTGCCTGATAATATTTTAACAGAAAAATCGGCGACATTCAACGACATGTTTTTTCCCGGACAAACCGCATAAAATCAACATTTTTATAATTCTGCAAAAATGAATTCTGCTGTTTTTGAGAAAAAAACAAACTCCGACGAATCGGAGTTTGAAAATTTTCACTTTCTATCTTTCCTCACGGAAATATGCAAGTCCAAGGGAAGCCGGTGGCTGATTTTCTTTTTTGTTTCTTATACTTGTAATTATAAGAACAACAATTGTTACAACATAAGGAAGCATATTAAAGATTGCAACCGCACTTCTGCTTAAGCCTGAAATGTAGGAATAGGCAATGTAGAGTCCGCCGAAAAGGAATGAGCCGAGAACACTCACATTCGGCTTCCACAATGCGAAAATTACAAGAGCTATAGCAAGCCAGCCTCTGTCACCGAAACCGCCGTTTGTCCAGGAACCGCCGGTGTAGTCAAGAATGAAGTAAAGACCGCCGAGACCTGCAATTGCACCGCCGATAACGGTTGCAAGGTACTTGTATTTTGTTACATTGATACCTGCCGCATCTGCTGTTGCAGGATTTTCACCAACTGCACGAAGATGAAGTCCTGCTCTTGTTTTCTTCAGGAACCAGGCAGCTGCAAGAGCAATGATTACCGCAAGGTATGCCAGAAATCCGTAAGAGAAGAATATTGTTCCGATTGCACCTAAGTCGTCTGCAAAAGGAAG
>CAZMHL010000266.1:0-2292 GCA_964566065.1 uncultured Eubacteriales bacterium | reverse complement strand
TATCTTCCATATGTTCCGGTATAACGGATAATAAATATTCAAAATACTCATATGGTTTCAGGTTGTTTGCTTTTGCAGTTTCTGCAATGCTGTAAATAATGGCAGATGCCTTTGCTCCGCTGATGGTATCAATCATCTGCCAGTTCTTCTTGCCAATACAAAAACCTCTGATAGCCCATTCACTGGCATTGTTATCAATTGGAACTTCGCCATCTGTAAGAAAGACACGCAGATATTTTTCCTGGTTAAGCATATATCCATAGGCATCGCCAAGTTTGCTTTTGGAAGATATTTGTATATGCAGGAGTTGCTTTAAGATTTGGTGTTGAAGATGTCACAATAGACCTGGCATATATTCGCTTAAAATTTTTAAATACGTCTTTATATAATAATAACGTTCCTTTTATTTGCTCTAATGATTTCTGAACATTGACTCCCTTTAATTCTGTTAAAATCGCTGTTAATTCTGTATCATTTACAACAAACAAATAATCACATTTATTCGTATTAGATGGAACAGTTCTATCTATTACAAATCATCCTTGTATCTCCATATCAATTAAAACATCCAACTCTTTATTCGTAATTGATGATACATCATCAATATAATCCGTATTTATCATATGGCTTTCTTCGTCTAATAAAGATTCAATGGAACTTTCAAATTCACCCACTCCTTATTCAAGTAAATACTTATTCTCTTATTCTTAAAAAAATACTTTATAGCAAATTTTTGCATCCCTTACCGGACCAAAATCTTGTATAATAATTTCGTTTCTCACTATAAAATTATCTTCTGACATAAAACTGTTTGCTCTTTTTTCTTCTTCTGTTTCATGCTGATTTTTAAATATGGTTCATATTACACAGACATTTCTTCTTTTTCAAATCTTTTCACGAAAAATTTTTCGAATTCCTCTTCTGAATAAGTATACACTTCTTTAAAATACTTTCCTTCATATTGGTATAAATAAAATAAACGCTCTGGGATTTTACTATTCATAGCCATAGCACCAATAAACTTTCTTAAATAAACATCACTATTATTCATTAGCGTATTATATACACATTCAAACTCATCTTTATAAATCAAACCTCTCACATATGAATCAACATCTACCCCATCTTCTGCTGATAAATCTCCGGAATTTTTCAATTTTTCTATAAACAAATCGTACTTATGCTGCTCTAAATCACAAATTTTTGATAATATTTTTAATTCCTTTAACAAATTCCTATTGTAAATAGAAAAAATATAAACTGCTTTCAGAAATTTATCTGCTGACATTTTCTTTATTTCCTCTTCATTTCCAATCATTTTCTTTGCAGTCTTACAATTTCTCAACAACTCAATTCTTTCAAAAGGATATGTATCAAATCTCTTAATAAGCTTTTTATTTTCCGCACTTCCCTTATCAGATGCCTTTTCAATCATTTTTATAAGATGTTTAAAATGCATTCCATCAATGGCCTGTTTTAAAAACTCTTCTCCACTCCTTCCCCTCAACAGATACGCATTATTCTCTAAAAATTCAATTTGTTTCTGATATTCACCAAGCTTTAATGCATTACGGAATCCTTCTTGATCCATTTCGGTTTCTTCGTAAAGCTTATCATTATATACTAGTATAAAATAAAAATGATTTCTCAAAAAATCTATT
Source organism: uncultured Eubacteriales bacterium (assembly GCA_964566065.1). Classification (GTDB taxonomy): domain Bacteria; phylum Bacillota; class Clostridia; order RGIG6154; family RGIG6154; genus CAZMHL01. The sequence goes on along the minus strand of CAZMHL010000266.1, from coordinate 631 downwards.
TGATTCTCATAGTTCATATTTTTCATACGTGTTTCAAACTGGAAATCTATTTGCCCTAACTGTATAGGAAGCAATACAGATTTCAAATCATCTACCTTTAAATATCCATTTTCTAATAATCCCAAATCCATAAGAATATCTTTACTGTCATTAATTTTCTCATATACTTCGCGAATAACTCTTGTATTTGTTTCCCCATCCTTAAATTCGATAAAATACCATTCATCTGTATCTGTCGGATACAGCGCATCACAGGAACGAAGTGAAATCTGTTTTCCATTGATATTCCCTAATGTATTCACATAGATAGTTTTTATATGATCAAAATCAATTGCTGTAATTAAACTTTTTGTCGGAAATTCGTGGCATTCGCTTCTTTCCTCAAAGCTTGAATTTCTTGAAATTTCTTTCAAAGTACGAATCACATATTCCGACTGTTCCTTTGTTAAATTCTCTTCAAAAATCTTTTGTACAGCCGCTTTCATATCTACTATTTTCCTTACTCCTCCATATTCGTAATTCGAATAAGCGGCAATGCCAGCTTCCTAAATATAATATTTGTCATATCATCAACATTTTTTATTACTGCACTGCCATTTTGATTTGATGCATAATAGTAATGACATACACT
>CAZMHL010000265.1:0-2303 GCA_964566065.1 uncultured Eubacteriales bacterium | reverse complement strand
GATTTGGGAATTTTTCCGTTATTAAATTATAATCCTCAAGGGTGAAAATATCCCCGTTATAGCACACATTATTTTGTGACATATTGTATGCCAGTTCAAAAGCATCAAGGTGCGGCTTGCCTTTATAAAAATCGTTTCTTACCCTTGGATGAATTATGAGTCTTGACAGAGGATATTTATTATAAACCTTCATTATTTCTTCAATTTCATCAGGACTTTCATAGCCTATTCTTGTTTTGACTGAAATCTTTATGTCGGTCTTTGAAAAGATTTCCTCAAGAAGACTGTCAAGCCTTTCAAGATCGCGGAGAAGTCCGCTTCCTCTCCACTTACCCACTACCGTTGCAGAGGGACAACCGAAATTTATATTGACCTCATCATAGCCCGCAAGCTTAAGCTTTTCGGCAAAAGGAAGGAAGGCTCCTGCGCTGTTGGTAAGCACCTGAACCTTTAAATTTGTTTTATTTCTTTCCGGAAGCACATCTTTAAGCCCTTTCCTTGTAACCTTTTCGTTATCGCCGGGTGTGATAAAAGGAGCGAAGTATTCATCACAGCCGGGGAACATTTCAAAATGTGCATTTCTGAAAGTACAGGTTGTAATCCCCTCCATCGGGGCAAAATACAGTTTCATAAGCTCTCCGGGTTTCATATATTTCTTTGTGATTATAACTTATTTTGGATAATCTTGTCAACAAAAACAAATCTTGACTTTTATGCATTAAATGATATAATTTAAACATACCAATTGGGGGAGGTAAATTTAATTATGACACAAAAACCTGACATCCGGGCATTTAAGGATTGCAAGTTCGGATTGTTTATCCATTATGGTCTTTACTCTATTCAGGGTGAGGGCGAATGGGCAATGTATTTCACCAAAACCGGATATGATGAATACAAAAAGCTTGCATCACAGCCTTTAGGCGAAAAATTCAACGCCGAAGAAATAATTAAGCTTGCAAAAAGCTTCGGATGCAGATATGCAGTTTTAACAACCCGTCACCACGACGGTTACTGTCTGTTTGACAGCAAGCACAGCATAGACGATTTTACAAGCACCAAAACTGCGGCAAAACGTGATTTTGTCAAGGAATATCTTGACGCATGTCACAAAGAAAGTTTCTTTGCAGGTCTTTATTATTCACCGCTTGATTTCAGAAATCCTGCATCTTTTGTTCCGGGCATTTTCCAGAAAGAAGCTAAAGAAATGGTGAAGCAGTGCCACGAGCAGGTTGAAGAACTTATGACTCAGTACGGCAGAGTAGATTTATTGTGGTATGACGGTGGTGAGGACTACATACCGGGAATGAATGTTCCCGACCACAAGCACTCAGCAGAAGACATTCCGGAATACAAAAAGAATCCGCCTTTTGCAGGATTCTGGAATGCAGAGGAGCTTAATAACAAAGTAAGAAACTGGCAGCCGGGAATTGTAATAAACAACCGTTTCGGAAACAAACAAATCGGAGACTATGTAACTCCCGAAAAGCAGATTGGCGAATACAACGTAGAAAAGCCGTGGGAAACCTGTGAATGTGTTGCAACCTCATGGGGCTGGGTAGCCAACGATACAATGAAAACCTACAGAAAAATACTCCAGACTCTTGTAATGGTAGCAACAGGCGGAGGAAACCTTTTGCTTAATGTTGCACCAAAGGCTGACGGCACTTTTGAGCAGGAACAGGTGGAAAGACTTCAGCGTGTCGGCAGATGGCTTGAAAAATACGGTGAAAGTATTTATGAAACTCAGGGTGGTCCGGTAATCAATGGCACCTGGGGCGGAATGACTCACAAAGGAAACGTTGCTTACATACACGTTCTCGAATGGATTAAGGACAAATATACCCTTACTGTTCCAAAGGACAAGCTTCTTAAAGTAACCGCTCTCAATGCAGAGCTTGACTATGAAATTACAGACGGCAAGCTTACATTCTCCGTTTCGGAAGAAGATACTGAAAAGAGTGATGTTGTAATCAGGCTTGAATTCAGCGAAGATGTTGAAAAGGCTTATGCACCTTATTCAGCTGAAGAACTGACATTGAACATTGGTTGTGACAATAATGACAAGGCTATCAATTTAGGTAAATAATCAACAATTTAAAAACGCGTACCTGTCGGGTACGCGTTTTTTAGCTTTATCAAACTTTCGGATTTCCTGTTTTAAGTACTACGTCGTGATAGCCGCCTTCAACGATACTTGTCGCAGAAACAACTGTAAGCTTTGCATCTCTCTGCAAGTCTTTGATGTTTGTAACACCACAGTTACACATTGTTGATTTAACCTTGTAAAGGCTCTTTTCAAC
>CAZMHL010000264.1:0-2304 GCA_964566065.1 uncultured Eubacteriales bacterium | reverse complement strand
AAGAAGTGAGCCTGAAAGCCCTGCTGACCGTCTTATTGTTAAAAACATCAACTGCATAAACAGAGAAGGTGCAACAGTTTTAAAAGACATTTCCTTCACTGCACGTTCAGGTGAAATTCTCGGTATTGCAGGTATTGCGGGAAGCGGACAGAGAGAACTTTTAGAGTCAATTGCAGGACTTCAGCACCTTGAAGACGGCGAAATTCTCTATCTTGACCCCAAAACAGAAAAAATTGAAAACTTAAGAGACAAAACACCTATGCAGATAAGAGATTTAGGTGTAAGACTTTCTTTTGTTCCCGAGGACAGACTGGGAATGGGTCTTGTGGGTAATATGGATATTATCGACAATATGATGCTTCGAAGCTACAGAAAGGGAAAATCCGTATTCCTTGAAAGAAAAGCTCCGAAAGACCTCGCAGAAGAAATTATCGACAGACTTGAGGTTGTAACTCCGGGCGCAACAACTCCCGTAAGAAGACTTTCGGGCGGTAACGTTCAGAAGGTTCTCGTTGGCAGAGAAATTGCATCTTCACCAACAGTTCTTATGGCGGCATACCCCGTAAGAGGACTTGACATCAACTCTTCTTACACAATTTACAATCTTCTTAACGAACAGAAAAAACACGGAGTTGCGGTTGTTCTCGTTGGTGAGGATCTGGATGTTCTTTTAGAGCTCTGCGACCGCATTATGGTGCTTTGCTCAGGCAGAGTCAACGGAATTGTGGATGCGCGTACCGCAACCAAAGAAGAAATCGGTCTTTTGATGACCAGAATGAAGGGAGGAGCAGAAAATGAAGAATAATGAAAAAATTCAGCACCGCGAGCCTAAGATTCAGGTTTCAAAGCGCGGTGAAATAGAATGGTACAAATCCTGGGGAATAAGAGCCATTGCAATTATTCTTGCGCTTATCCTCTGTGCTCTTGTAATCGTGCTCCTTACCGGATACAATCCGATTAAATTCTATGCTTCAATGATAAAGGGAACCTTCGGTTCAACAAGAAAAATCTGGAACGCACTTCAGAAGCTTTCAATGCTTCTATGTATATCCCTTGCGGTTACTCCGGCATTTAAAATGAAATTCTGGAACATCGGTGCAGAAGGACAGACCCTTGTCGGCGGACTTGCTTCTGCGGCAGTTATGATTTACTTCGGCAACACTCTTCCACCCATAGTTCTTTTCCCGCTTATGCTTGTGTGTGCGGTTGCTGCAGGTATGATATGGGGACTTATTCCTGCCATATTCAAAGCAAACTTCAACACAAACGAAACCTTGTTTACACTTATGATGAACTACGTTGCAATGCAGCTTGTATCATTCTGTATTGTGTTCTGGGAAAACCCGAAAGATTCCAACACCGTCGGCGTAATCAACAGAGCAACCGGGGGTGGCTGGCTTCCTTCTCTGTTTGACCAGAAATACCTTTTAAACATACTCATTGTTGCAGCTCTTACGGTTGTTATGTACATTTATCTTAAGTACAGCAAGCACGGCTACGAAATTTCCGTTGTGGGTGAAAGTGAAAACACCGCAAGATACATTGGTATCAACGTTAAAAAGGTTATTTTAAGAACAATGGCACTTTCAGGTGCTCTTTGCGGTGTGGCAGGACTTCTGCTTGTTGCGGGAACCGACCACACAATCAATACAAGTATTGTTGGCGGTATGGGCTTCACAGCCATAATGGTTTCCTGGCTTGCGAAATTCAATCCGATTGTTATGACACTTACTTCATTCCTTCTTGTTTTCCTGAGCAGAGGCGCAGGCGAAATCGCAACGGCATTCCAGCTCAACGAAAGTATTGCAGATATTCTTACGGGTATAATTTTATTCTTTATCATCGGCAGTGAGTTTTTCGTGCAGTACAAAGTTAATTTCAGAAAAAAACACAAGGAGGAGGTATAATAAATGTTTGCTACAATTATTCAGAAAGCAATTGAACAGGGAATACCTCTTCTGTTCGGCTCAACAGGTGAAATCATAACAGAAAAATCCGGAAACCTTAACCTTGGTATACCGGGAATTATGTATATGGGCGGAAGTGCGGGAATTATCGGTGCTTACATTTACGAGCACTCTGTTGAAACTCCGATTCCTTTCCTCTGCATTTTAATTCCGCTTCTGTCATCCTTGCTTGGCTCGGCGCTTGCGGCACTTATCTACAGTTTTCTTACAATCACACTCCGTGCAAACCAGAATGTAACAGGTCTTGCACTTACAACCTTTGGTGTCGGCTTCGGTGATTTCTTCGGCGGCTCTCTTACAAAGCTTGTGGGAAACGGCGGCAACATTTCAGTAAAAA
>CAZMHL010000263.1:0-2320 GCA_964566065.1 uncultured Eubacteriales bacterium | reverse complement strand
GAATCCGACTTTGCAGCAAGTTTAACCCACTTTTTCAAAACCGCCGTATCCTTTTCACTCAAAATAAGTTTCTGAAGTTCTTCCGGTACTGTACCAAGTTCGTGCAAAAAATCCAATAAAGTTTCTGCTTTACCCTCTGCCTTCCCCTCTGCACGTCCTTCTGCTTTCCCACGATTCAAAATATCCTTTGCCTCATAATCCAGTATCTTTCCACCCATAATCTTTCCAACTCCTTCTTGCACTTTGGAATATTTTACAGTTAATGCATCTAATACCTTTTTAGACATGGCCACAACAGTTCCTTTTACATACTCACTAATAATCCCTTTTTCCACACATTCATTCAAACGCTGAACAAGTTGCTTATATACTTCTGTCAATTCTCGCAATTTTTCCTCATCTGACTCATATTCAGAAAAATTCTTCTCATATGCGAAAATGTGAAATGGGATCAAAAAGAATAACTTCTTATCAAAGATTTCTTCCAATGTATAATTCTGCACCTTCATTACCGGAACCTGATAAGTACATGACCCCTGTGGCACTTTGATACAGATGTTCATATAATTTGGCGTATTCTTCGTCTGCCTAAGATACAAAATTGCAGTATTCGGAAATCTTACTGTAAGTACATTGTTCTCAATACTACTGTCTCGCATCGCTATCTGAGAGCCATACTCAAACACACGAACAATTATCGTCCCATCTGATGTACTCTGGCATTCAAAATGATAGCATGTATTTCCGATAATAAAATTAGAATCTGTAATCCGTTCCTTTTGTTCTCCATCTTGTTTAGTGATGTAAAACTCGTTATTAAGCACTGTTACTTTTTCGTTTTCACCATGTCGCTTTTGAAACACTTCGTTTACAACCGGTATGATCAGTGATGTGCAATCATTTAGTAATGTGCGATACACATCATCATATGGGGTTGCCGTGTTTCCCTCATTATTCTGTTTTTTAGTCTTTTGCATACTATTTTCTCCTTTATCTTATCATATTTGTTCCCTTTTAGGTATAAAAAGTTATAAAATCACACAAAGGATCCCACAATCATAGGCAAACACCCTCTCTCTTCACTTTTTTATCAAATTGAATTTCTCGGCCGAATCGCCATGAAGTTCTGATGCGTTTCAGACAAACGCTATAGACACTTGGAATGGTTTGATGTAAACCTGTGCCCTGTTTGATGTAGAGAAATATTAGCACAGGGTGATGCGGTTGGCAATTGGTAAAAATGCATAAAAACAGGCTCTAAAATAAATGTTGGGGTGTGCGATTTTAAATAATTGCATTCCTCAACTTTTTTCGTTTATAATAAAAAGAAAAACCTCCCAGTGCCAGTCAACCACAACCAAACCACTAGGAGGTACATAAAAAATGCATAGTCATTATACCAATAAACTCTTAAATATTGAAGATGTAATCATTAAAAAAATTAGGCATGTTGATACTTTTGTAAAAATCTATCTAGAAACCAAGCCACATGAACAAACTTGTCCTTGCTGCGGTGCTATAACAAAACGTATTCATGATTACCGTTATCAAACCATTAAGGACCTGCCTTTCCAGTTAAAGCATTGCTATCTAGTTCTACGCAAAAGACGGTATGTGTGCAAGTGCGGAAAACGGTTTTATGAAACCTATAGTTTTCTTCCTCGATACTTTCAGAGAACCTCTAGGCTGACTGCCTTCATTGTCGCTTGACTGCACAATTCTCAAAGCATCAAGGAAACCGCACGGCAAACCAATGTTTCTACCGCTACTGTTGGAAGAGTTTTGGATACCATTTCTTACTCCAGAAGAAAGTTTTCAACAGTTTTGTCTATTGATGAATTCCGTGGGAATGCCTCTACCGGAAAGTTTCAATGTATCTTAGTTGATCCAACAAAACACAGGGTACTAGATATCCTTCCAGACAGGAAACACAACCATTTGATATCTTACTTTGCTTCTATACCAAAGGATGAAAGGCATCGAGTAAAATACTTTGTTTCAGACATATGGAGACCATACATCGAAATGGCTTATACATACTTCCCAAATGCCCATGTCATTATTGATAAATATCACTTTATTAGACAAACCACTTGGGCTATTGAAAGTACCCGAACCTATCGCACATGGTCAAAAGAAATCCTAAACGCCTTTAAATATCCGCACATCACAAATGGTCCAACTGAAGGCTTTAACAACAAAATAAAAGTCCTGAAACGTACATCATATGGAATTAGAAATTTCCAGCGTCTCAGAACTCGTATTTTTCTTGTAACTAATTAATTTTTGACAGACTGGCACTTGAAGGTTTGTTTGCCAT
>CAZMHL010000262.1:0-2321 GCA_964566065.1 uncultured Eubacteriales bacterium | reverse complement strand
ATGTGGGAGCAAATAGGCTGACCGTGTACCGTAACGGCAGTATTTTCAGGGAGTATATTATCGCCACAGGTAAGCCCGAAACCCCTTCTCCTATCGGAGTGTTTGAGGTGGTTAACAAGGAGATTGACCCCGGCGGACCTTACGGTACGAGATGGCTGGGGTTATCTGCAAAAGGATACGGTATTCACGGAACAAACGACCCATCTTCAATCGGCACAGAGGCATCTAACGGATGTATACGTATGTATAATGAGGATATAGAGTCACTTTTTGATATAACGGTTGTGGGAACTCCTGTGAGGATATTACCGTAAAGGAAAATCCGCAAGAGACTATCTCTTGCGGATTTCAGCGTGTCGATACACCTATCGACACGCTGTCAGACAATGAAAAAGGAAGGTGTATTTCGCCGAAATGAACGCAGGCAGTACGAGGGTACGGCAAGTCTCATTTCGGTGAAAAGCAGATACCGCAAGGGTTTGAACCCTTGCGGTACTTTTATGATGAAAATTTTGTTATTTGACTTTTGTTTTATTTTTTATCATCTTCTGCGGTAAACCGACTTTTTCGACAGTCTGAAATAACCGCGTTTGCGGTTATTTCAATAAGTTAATACCATATTTTTTTCGATATTCAAGAGGTGTAATTCCCAACACCGCTTTGAATTTTCTTGTAAAATGGCTCTGGTTTGCAAAGCCCGTTTCAAGAGCAATCTCGGAAATACTTCTGTCTGAATATTTAAGCATATTCTCCGCCACCGAAATTCTTGTCTGCTCGATATATTTATAAGGTGTAATGCCGTACTCCTCGCTCATAATACTGTAAAGCCTTGAGGGAGAATACCCGCTTAATTCTGCAAGGACTTCAACTCCGCCGCAGAGATTTTCCGGGTTTGAAATTTCTTTAAGAGCCCTTTCGACAGATCTGTTTTTTACGGCTGTGTTTTTACTGTCGGTTTCCGTTAAAAAAACAAGAAACTTCATTACCATATTTTTAATGCGGAGTATTTTTTTGTCCGCATCGGTATTATTAACTCTGTAAACATTTTCACAAAGCACATCAAATTCCTTTTCGGGAATTTTTATATATTTCCCCGAAAAGTCCAAAAGATGATTTATGTCAATTTCTGCAAAAGCGCATATTTTCTCCATTTCTTTTTCTGTTACGGAAACATTAAGCACGTGGTGAAAATCACCTGATGAAAGAACATTATGCACAACGCCCGGTGCAACAAGAGTAAGCTCCCCCGATGTCATTGTTTTCTTTTCACCATCAATAACCGAAAGAACTTCGCCGTCAAGCACTGCAATAAATTCAAAAAACTCGTGGCTGTGATACTGCCCGTATAGTTTTCTTGAATTTGTTGCAAGAAGATATTCATTTTCTTTAAAAAAATCTCTTGTTCTTAAAACTGTCATTAAACCTTCTCTTTTCCCGAAAGGATGTTTTTATAGTCCTCAAGATTTGCCTTAAGTCGTGCAGGGGTATCAAGTCCGTAAGGGCATTTTGCCTTACACTGTCCGCACTCTATACACTTTTCTATTGCAAACATTTTCTTCTGATTTTCTTCTGTGAGCCAGATTGCAGACGGACTTCTTCTTATCATCTGTATCATCCTTGCGCAGTTGTTTATTTCAATCCCAACAGGACAGGGCATACAGTAACCGCATCCTCTGCAGAAATTACCTGCAAGCTCTTCTCTGTCTTTTTTGATTATTTCTTTTATTTCCTCTGTCATTTCAGGCGGATTTGAAATATAGCTTAAAAATTCGTCAAGCTCTGTTTCTTTCTGCACTCCCCAGATTGGAAGAACATTGTCAAACTGTTGCATATAGGCATAAGCCGCCTTTGAGTTTGTTATAAGCCCTCCCGACATTCCTTTCATTGCAATAAAGCCCACATTTTGCTTTCGGCAAAGACTTACAAGCTCCTCGTCCTTTTCGGAGGCAAGATAACAAAGAGGGAATTGAAGCGTTTCGTAAAGCCCCGACTCTACCGCCTCCTTTGCAATGTGAAGTCTATGGTTGGTTATTCCTATATGTTTTATCTTTCCCTGCGCTTTTGCATCAAGCATTGCCTCATAAAGACCTGTTCCGTCATTTGGTTTAGGGCAGAAAGACGGGTTGTGGAACTGATAAATATCAACATAATCCGTATTCAGTTCATTAAGACTTGTTTCTAAGTCCTTCCGGAAACCTTCCGCAGTTGTTGCCATTGTTTTTGTTGCTATATGTATACTTTCTCTCACAGAAGAAAAAGCTAAACCTATCTTCTTTTCACTGTCAGTATAAAATCTTGCGGTATCATAAAATGTTACGCCT
>CAZMHL010000261.1:0-2330 GCA_964566065.1 uncultured Eubacteriales bacterium | reverse complement strand
AACGGAATTATCCTTGATGAAGACGGCTGTTACAGATACTATGTTGACGGTGAATGGCAGTCAGGCTGGAAAGAAGCAGACGGATACAGATACTACTTCAAAACCACAGACGGAACAGCATTTACGGGAACAAACCGCAAGCTCGGTTCATTCTGGTATGACTTTACGGAAGACGGAAAACTCCTTGCAAAGAAAACAGCAGCAGGTGAAGAAACAGAAGAAGGAGCAATCGGCTCGGTTAACGTTGCCCTTGACGGAAGCATCCCCGAAGGCGGACTTGTTGCAGAAGATGAAAACGTTACTGTAAACGTACCTGCGGGTGTAGAGGTTGAAGCAGGCGCAACAAATCTTACACTTACAGTAAAAGCTCTTGATGCATCGGAGGGTGATGTAGAAGCGACAGAAAAAGAAAGCATCAAAGCAATTGACGTACATATGACAGGTATTTCAAAGGACAATACAGTTCCGATTATAATCGAAGTTGTAGGTGTTGCAGAAAAAGGTCTTAACAAAGGTAATATCAAGCTTTACCACGTAGAAGACGGCAAATCTGTACTTATGACGGAAGTAGATGCTCTTGAAGACCTTGTTGAACACAATATGTTCGTATATGATCCCGAAACAGGTATCATCACACTCGCTCTTGCATCATTCTCTGAAATCACAGTTCTTTCAGATACAGAAAATATATGGAACGGCGAATTTGACTATACATGGTATGATAAAGACGCAACAACCCTTAAAATCTCAAATGCCGACCAGCTCGCAGCATTCGGCAGAATCGTAGGCGGTATGGACGGTAATGAAAGAGATTCTTTCGAAGGCAAAACAGTTGAACTTACATCTGATATCAACATCGGCGATGTAACCGATGAAGACGGAAGAGATATTGTTTTCTATCCTATCGGTGCTTATAACAACACAGGAAGCTTTGAAAAAGTAAGCGGTAATGTTGGCGGAGAAAACGGCGATGAAGCTGTTGAAAGCGGCGTTTATTCCTTCAGAGGTACATTCGACGGTAAAGGTCACACAGTTAAGAACTTCTACCAGAATACATGGGAAATGTTCGGTGACTACAACAGCGGTTACTCAGGTACTCCTAACCACTATAAAGACGCTATGGGTCTTTTCGGTTATGTGTTGAATGGTACAGTTAAAAACCTTTCGGTTGATAACTTCTCATCTGACGGTGAATTTACACCTACAGGTGTTATCGCAGCTTATGCGGCTGATTCAACCTTTGAAAACATTGCTATCACAAACTGTAACCCTCGTGTTTATAACACAGGTAACGGCGGTATCGTAGGTATCGGCGGTAATGCTGACGATCCTGAAGAGTATAAGCTTACATTCAGGAATATCACAATCGATAACACAAATAAAATCACAGCTCTCTGGGGCAGCTGGGACGTTGCCTGCGGCGGTCTTATCGGTATGTTCAGAGGTGCAGGCTCTGCTTATATGGACAATTGCAGCATAGCAGCTCAGATTGATGCATATAACGACGTTTGCGGTAACTATCAGTACTACTGGTACAGATATTCAGGTATCCTCATCGGTACAAATAAGAATATGGTAACAGATGAAAACGGTTACACAAGACCTGAAACAGATAAGTTCCACGCTACAAACTGTACAGTTCACTTCGGCGACTGGAATAACTACTGGTATTGCGAGCTTGTTGCAAACTCACTTGCATCTTACACTCACGACCACCAGTTCTCAAGACTTACAAGAGTAACAGCTGTTGATGCTGACAATATGACAGTTACATCTCTTGGCGGTGTTACAACAGAAATCCCGGCATCGGGCAGATATAACTACGTTGTAGTTACAGCTCCTTACTCAACAGAAAATGCAACCTGTTACCACTTCGTTGACGGTGAAGTATGGAACCACGAGGATGCAGGCGAAGAAACAGTTAACGGCGAAACGGTTCTTAAAGAAGATAAACAGCATTATTACCTCCCGTTCAATCAGCTCTTCACAGGCTACGGCTGGGGTGTTAAACACATTCCGCTCGGCGAATTTGACGGCGTAACAATTCTTGACAGAGCTGAAGCTGACTCAGTTGTTAAATTCAATTCAATCGCAGCAGCAGGCTACAAAGCAGGCACAACCGTAACAGTCGGCGAACTCTTTGAATCAGCAGGTGCTGAAGTTGAAATCGACGTTGATAACGTTCAGGTATTCGTAACACCTTCAGAAGAAGGCAGCACAGCAAGCGCAACTTACGTTGCAAATACTGAAGACTGGACTAAAGGAACAGTAACCTTTGAAGGTATGGGTAATGCAACCCTTACAATTACCGACTATAACTACTGTACTCC
>CAZMHL010000260.1:0-2331 GCA_964566065.1 uncultured Eubacteriales bacterium | reverse complement strand
CAAAACCACCAATCTTTTCTATTATGTAATCAACAGGAGTTCCTATTCTGACCTTACAGTTTAAATTCTCTCTAAGAGGAGTTCCTACAACGGTTACAATTCTCCTCATAAGCGGTTTTCCGTACATAAATCTTCTTGCAATGGCTGTGCAGGTATCTATATTTACTACTATAACACCTACATCCGCAGGAAGCTTACCTGCAGGGATAGTTCTTTTTGTCACAGCATAAATAAGCTGTTTCTCACTTCCCTGAGGATACTTTTTCTTTAAAGTATCTATGGTGATTCTTTCGGATTCACACTCTTTTTTCAAAAGGTTTATTGCGTCAAGTTTATTATCTTCAATTGCAATATGACCGTTGGTAATTCCAAAACGATAAAGTAAAACTTTAAGTCCTAAAATAACCTCTTCCGGAGTTTCGAGCATTACTCTGTGATCATTCGTCAAATAAGGCTCGCATTCTGCACCATTTACAATAATTGTATCAATTTTCGAAGGGTCCGGTGGCATAAGCTTTACATGAGTGGGAAAAGTTGCTCCACCCATACCTACGATTCCCGCTTCCCTTACAATGTTTGGAATTTCGTCAGGTGCCACAGATTTATAGTCGAGAATTTCAGGGGCATAAGCTCTCTCTTCCTGGAAATCATTCTCAACAATTATAGATTCCACCATAGACCCATTGGGAACAGGACATGGCTTTATAGCGGTAACAGTTCCCGATACAGACGAGTGAATCGGTGCACTTATGAAAGCTTCACTGTCCGCTATCTTCTGTCCTTTCTTTACATGGTCGCCTACCTTGACGCAAGGTGTACAAGGCACACCTAAATGTTGTACCAATGGGAAAACCAATGTAGGCGGAGGGTCTAAAACTACAATTTTTTTCGTATTTGTGTGCGCTTTATTGTCTGAAGGATGCACACCGCCCTTAAACGAAAATTTCTTCAGCATATTTTCTCTCCTTTTCTCCTTATGCTTAGTAGCTATCTTAAGTTAAATATTTATTTGCGTAATAAGACATCTTAAGTTTTTTCTCTGCTGCATATGTAGTGCGTATTGAAGCCACAATGCTTGTATCTGCACCTGCGTTTTTCAGTTCTGTTTCCAGATTGCTTATAAGTGTATTTACCTTTGTATCACACTCACTTTCTATACCCCTTACCACAGGTGTAAAATGAGTAATGGTTGCAGCCCTTGCTTCTGCATCCTGCGGATGCTTTTTTATACTTTCATAATAAGTTGCACCCTGAGTTATAGTTGCTTCAGCCTTTGCTGTGTATTCATTCTGCAACTTATATAGGTCTGCCATATAACGGCTTATTATTGCATCTTTGTCTTGAGCAGTTCCTTCCTGCTTTTCTACACTTTTCTCTTCAAAAATTTGCTGATAGACATCTGTTACTGATGTTTCACCATTTTCGATTTTTTGTTTTTCTTCTCCTGTCATCTCACGAATAGGTGTGTCCATATAAGTGCTGACATCTTCAACAAGTTTAACCTGATTTTCCTCACGTTGCCGTTCTATTTCCTCCGTGTTTTCCATAACACCTATCAGTATACTTTTGATATTGTTTCCCTGCCATATGGTAACGAAAGATACAGCAGAAGCAAACAAAAGGGAAAGCACAGTCAGAACTGTCAACAGTTTTTTCATAACTTAATTCCTCTTTCTAACTATCTACATCAGCTCTCAAGAAGCTCCAAAGCTAAAAATGCGTTTTTCTTAGCCTTTTCTCTTAAGGGAATCAACTCTTCTTTTAACTTACTGCGAAGTACTTCCAAATTGTCTAATACTTCGTTCAAAACATTCATAAATACATTAAAGCTAAAATTATTAAGCTCTACATAGTTTTTCTGTTGCATATATTCCATAAATCCTTTTATTTTAGGGTCATATGCTATTCCTGCCATCGGGACATTCATAACAGAAGCAAAAATCAACATATGAAGTCTCATTCCGCAGGCTATGCTGCATTTTCCGATAATCGCCAACATATCGCAAACGGAAAGGTCGCAGTCTATTACTCTGGACTGCTGTTTCATTTTTGAGGCAACTCTTAAGGATATGTCCAAATCCAATTTTCTCTGCATCAGAATAAAGACAGGAATATATCCTTTTGCGGCAACTTCGTCAAGAGCTTTTGCCAGCTCTTCTTCAAAGTTTTTAGGATTACTGCGGCATTCTCTTACAGAAACTGCTACAATTGCAGAATCGTTATCTATAGAATATTCCGAAAGAATTTCCCGTGCCCTTTTATCATCTGAGGCGGTAAGGTTAAACGCAGGATCTGCAGTAACAATCACATCTGGTTTTGTGATATTGCAAC
>CAZMHL010000259.1:0-2333 GCA_964566065.1 uncultured Eubacteriales bacterium | reverse complement strand
GCATAGCTAAAGCTTTTTTATCCCACCAGCATTGCTGGTGGTTGTCGTTACACAATACAAAAAAAAGCCCTGACGGGCTTTTTTTATCCGAGTATTACATCAAGTATCATCATAAAGGTAAAACCTAAAGAAAACATCATTGTTCCGAGGTTTGAGTGCTTTCCCGTTGACATTCCGGGGATAAGCTCTTCTACCACAACGTAAATCATGGCACCTGCGGCAAAGCTTAAAAAGTAAGGAAGAAGCGGAACTACAAGTCCTGCGGCGGCAAAGGTTAAAACTGCGCCGATTGGCTCAATTATTCCCGACAAAACGCCCATACCGAAAGCTTTTCCTTTTTTCATTCCCTCCGAGGCAAGGGGTATTGTTATTATTGCGCCCTCAGGGAAGTTCTGGATTGCAATTCCAAGGGCAAGAGCAAAAGCACCTGCTGTTGAAACTGCCGCATCGGAGCTTACAGCACCGGCAAGAACAACGCCAACAGCCATACCCTCAGGCAGATTGTGAAGCATAACCGCAAGAGTCATCATTGCAGATCTGCCAAGACTGCTTTTAACTCCCTCTGCCGAATTTGCACCAAGGTGAATATGGGGTATAAATTTATCAAGAGCAAAGAGGAAAAGTATTCCTGTCCAGAAGCCGACGGTTGCAGGAACAAAGGACCAGATGCCCATATGCTCCGCCTGACCAAGTGACGGCAGAATAAGATTCCAGATTGATGCGGCAACCATTACCCCTGCCGCAAAGCCGGTTAAAATTTTCAGCAGTCTGTCACTCATTTTGTCTTTCATAAAAAACACGCAGGCAGAACCGAGAACCGTTCCAAGAAGCGGTATTAAAATTTCTCTTATCACTTCAAAATTCATAGCTTTTCTCCTTTGAGATACTCTTTTATATCTTTAGCAATCACTCTGCTTTCGATTGCTTTTTGTATCGCCTTATTATGAGTCCATTTTTCAAGCTTTTTATCTGTTATATATTTTACCGCAAAAGCATACTGTTTTGCAAGTGCCGTTGCAAAATACCAGGCTATTGCCATTTTAACATAGTAATGCTCAATTTTTACCGAAGCAACCATATTAAGATATTCTTCCTTAAAATCCTCATCAAGATAAAGCTTCATTAAAAGAACAATAGCGTATCTTACCACATACGGCTTATCAGATTTTATCCATTCTGTGATTTTAACAAGAAGCTCTTCCTTGTGCTTTTTAAACACCTTGGGAAGAAACATATCGCAGGTTGCCCAGTTGTCAACGTATGGCAGAAATCTTTCTGTTTCGCACACAGCTTCGTTAAAATCTTTTATCTGCTCTACAACAAAAGCGTGAATGTTATTTTCCTCGTAATATTTATGAGGAAGATTTTCTATAAATTCTCTGCTCTCTTTTTCTTTGAAGAATTCTTTCGCAAGCTTTCTTAAATCAGGAACTCTTACGCCGATTACAAGTTCTTTATCAATGTCCGGCATAAGCTTTGAGTGAAAGTCTTTGTATTTTAAATCCTGAAGTTTGAAAAGTTCTTTTAAAATATCCATAAATTATCCGGCACACCTTTAAAATAAACTGTGTCTATGCCCTCTCCTCTGTCATTTTTCCGCACACACATTGTTTCAAAGTTAAACCTTGAAAGTATATTAATGTGCGCCATATTTGTTGACCGGGTTCTTGTGAAAATATTTACATTTTTGTATTCTGAAAACAAAAAGCTGTACATTGCAGTTGTAAGTCCCTTGCCTCTGCCGTCGGGAGCTACAAGCAATGTGGATATGTAAATATTCGGAAGCTCCTTTTCAGTTATTTTATCGTTCATAAAATTTTCTCTGAAGGACACAAAGCCCAGAAGCTTATTATTTTCGGTTGCAACAAGAATTCTTTGTTTTTTCAGTTCGTTAAAGTAGTCTGTAACGCCGCCGGACATATTTTTACCGCCCGTTAAATACGACTGGGTTGTTGAACTGCGCACCGACAAAGGCGGAACAAATTCTTTATCCCCTTCAATCAGCATACTCAGAATTTCATTGTCATAATTATTATGTTCATCTTTGTTTAAAATTTCAAATTCCATTGCTCAGATTTCTCTCCATATTACATTTCCCATGGTGTATTCCCCCGAAAGAGCCGTTCCGTCATAAATCTGTTTGCCGTCTGCGGGCACAAAGAAATCACCGATATATGACATATAACTGTTATTCACCGGCCAGGAAGTTCTCACCGCATAATACTGCTTTCCGTTGGCTTTTACGGTTCCCGAAGCGCCAAAGGAAAATATAAATCAGGTTTTTTCATCTTTTTCACCTAAAGCCAGGTAGCATAACTCTTCCGTCTCCTGCT
>CAZMHL010000258.1:0-2356 GCA_964566065.1 uncultured Eubacteriales bacterium | reverse complement strand
AAGAACAACCGGTGTACCTTTGTCGCCCGAACCGCTTGTTAAGTCGCAGAGTGAACCGATAAGGTCTGTCAGACGACGTGGTGTTGTTCCCTGTGATGCCATCTGACCAACAAGGTTATCGCCCTTTGATTTGATGCTCTTTGCAATTGCTTCATCAAGTTCTGCACCTGAAAGATCTTTGAAATCATTATCCGCTAGATATTTAAGCTTAATTTCGTTTGGTGTTCCTTCAAGACCTGCTGTATATGCAGGAGATACAACCGGGTCTGCAAGCTCCCAGATTTTACCCTGTGGATCTTTGAAAGCGCCGTCGCCGTAAACCATAACTTCAACCTTTTTGCCTGTTGCATCTAAAATCTTCTTCTGAACAGCTTCTACAACCGGCTGACAATCTCTCGGGAAGAGCTTAACTTTATCATCAGTCGATCTGTTTGATCCGAGAAGACCGTACTGTGCATTAAAGCCGCTGTTACCGATTGGAGTGCTCATAATGTCATCCATACCCAAAACGATTCTGGCACCGTTTTCTCTTAAAATGCGTTTATTTCTTTCTCTTGTATGAATGTCGCAGCTGATAACGCAATCTGTATAATCAAGAATTGCTTTTGCGTGGTTTGCAAATACGAATTCTACTTCTGCGCCGCTTTCACGAACAATATCTGTGTAAATATCAACATAATCAACACCTGTGAATTCGTGTTTGTATGAGCCGAAAGCTTCACGGTATCTCCTGAGGTCAAGAACATCCGAATAAGGATTGATACCTGCTTCTTCAATCATTTCTTCTGTTACAAGTCTGTTTCCAACTTCGTCAGTAGGATAGCTGAGCATAATAACAACTTTTTTTACTCCTTTTGCAATGCCCTTAAGGCAAACTGCAAAACGGTTACGGGAAAGAATCGGGAAAATAACGCCAACTGTTTCTCCGCCTGTTTTTGCTTTAACGTCTGCTGCAATATCATCAACAGTAACAAGGTTACCCTGAGCCCTTGCAACGATTGATTCTGTCATTGAGATAACGTCACGGTCACGAAGTTCAAAGCCTTCGATTTCTGCGGCTTCAAGAACGCTGTTTGCAACGATTGTTGCAAGGTCATCCCCTTCTCTTATAATAGGACATCTGATACCTCTTGAAATGGTACCGACTCTTCTTTCTTTTTTTGCCATATATATCCCTCCAAAAAATCTTGACTTTTCATTACTATATAATTATAATACAAATATAGTTATTAGTAAAATAGATAATACTTACAACAGTAATAAGGAGAACTTATATGAAAACCAAACTCGATTATTACCGCATTTTTTATGAAACTGCGCGTTTTGAGTCATTTTCAACTGCCGCAAAAGAGCTTTATATATCCCAGTCTGCAATCTCCCAGTGTATTCATCAGCTTGAAAAAGACTTAAACACCACTCTTTTTATCCGTTCCCGTCGTGGAGCAACACTGACAAATGAGGGAAGACTTCTTTTCAAAAAGATCGAAAACGCAATGCAATCAATTGAGCAGGGAGAAACTATGCTTGAAAGACTGCACCGTCTTGAAAGCGGCGAACTTGCCATTGCAGCCAGTGACACCATTACAAGTCATTATCTTCTTCCTTATCTTGAGCAATTTCACGCAAATTATCCCGAAATCAGAATAGAAATGGCAAATTCATACTCCGAACAGATGTTAAAGCTTGTCAAAGAGGGAAAAGCAGAACTTGCCTTTGTAAATATGCCTTTATCCGATGACGACCTTTGCATTGAACCTATTTTTAAAGTACAGGATATTTTTGTATGCGGACCGAAGCATAAACAGAAAACCGCTTACAGTTGGAAGGACATTGCAAAAGAGCCTCTTATTCTTCTGGAAGAAAACTCTTCATCACGCCGTTTTTTAAATAAAACCTTTCTTGAAAAAGGTATAACTCTGCAACCGCAGATTGAAATTGCAGCTCACGATTTAATGATTCGTTTTGCTTCAATCAATCTTGGTGTTTCCTGCGTAACAGAAGAATTTTCAAAAGAAGCCCTTGAAAAAGGTGAAATTTCAAAAATGAACCTGACCCCTCCTCTGCCCACGAGAAGCATCGGCTGTGCATACCTTAAAAACAGTTCTCTGTCCCTTGCGGCACAGGCATTTTTAAATCTCGTCCGCAATAATAATATTACCAAAATATAAAAAAGTGTTTTATTAATCACTTCAACTCCCCTGCCCCTCATTCTTGAGGGGATAGAGGTACACTTTTATGAAACAAGCTGATTTACTCGCACAGCGAGTAATTTGCTATGTTATAAAAAAGTGTTTTATTAATCACTTCAACTCCCCTGGTCTCACCTGCCGGTTCGGTCGGCGATAAGCGATTGCCA
>CAZMHL010000257.1:0-2361 GCA_964566065.1 uncultured Eubacteriales bacterium | reverse complement strand
ACAGTAAGCGGCATTACCGCTCTTGAAAAGTCTCTTGCAAATGCAATGAAGACCATGCTTGGTATTAACCCGGCGGTTCATCTTGTTCCGCCTAAGAGCATTGCAAGATCAGAAGGTAAGGCTGTACGTGTTATCGACAAACGTAAGCTTGTATAAAGGAGGAGTTAAAATGGCTATCAAACAGTTAACAGTATTTGTAGAAAATAAACAGGGTGCTCTTGTTTCAATAACCGAAACTCTTGCAAAGCACAATGTAAATATCCGTGCACTTTCAATTGCAGACACAGAGGAATTCGGTATTCTTCGTCTTATCGTAAATGAAGAAGATGTTGCCCTTAAAACCCTTGCTGATGAAGGTTATCTTATAAAAACAACCGACGTTGTAGGTGTTAAAATCGGCGACGAACCGGGAAAGCTTTCAAAGGCACTTGATGTGCTTGATAAAGCAGGTATTAACGTTGAATATCTTTACGCGTTTATGACCAGAACCGAAAAACATGCCTACGTTGTTCTTCGTGTGGCAGACAATGCAAAAGCTGAAAAGGCTCTTGAAGATGCAGGTTTCCACCTGATAGTAAACAGTGATATTGCTAAATTATAAAAAATAAAAGTGAGATGCAATTAGCCGAGTGCTCGCAAGGACACTCGGCTAATTGCATCTCACTTTTTCAGAATTTAACAAGCTTTGCAACTTTTTTAAATATTTTGTAGGGGACTCCTTCGAGTTCCTTTTTTGCCTCGTTTAAGCATTTCCGTATTTCAATACCCTGAGGACAGTGGGTTTCACATTTTCCGCAACCTATGCAGTTTGAAGCAGCAGTAGAGTTTTGGCGGAGGGTAGTACACATAATATATTGTTTGAGTGCCCGGAATTTCCCTTCTGAATAACGAAGGTTGTAAGAGGCAAAGGTTCCGGGGATATCAACGTTTTTCGGACAGGGCATACAGTAACCGCAACCGGTGCATCCAACTTTCATTTTTGCATTTATAGCCTTAACAACGTTTTGGAGCATTTCTTCGTCGTCAGGATCAAGCTCACCAACTTTAATATCTGATGCGGTTTTGACGTTGTCAAGAACCATTTCATCTGTATTCATTCCCGAAAGAACAACCGTTACTTCCGGTTGATTCCATAGCCACCTGAAAGCCCACTGTGCAGGTGTATGTTTAACCTTATGGCTTTCAAAAACTTTCCTTGCATCCTCGGGAAGACCGTTAACAAGCTTTCCGCCGCGAAGAGGCTCCATAATCATAACAGGAAGACCTTTCTGATTTGCATAATTAAGCCCTTTTCTTCCTGCCTGGGAATTTTCGTCCATATAGTTGTACTGAATCATACAAAAGTCCCAGTCGTATGCATCAACAAGCTTAATGAACATATCGCTGTTTCCATGATAGGAAAAACCAATCTGCTTTATCTGTCCGCTTTCTTTCTTCTCTTTAATCCAGTCAAGAATACCCAGTTCAATAAGTCTGCCCCAGGCGTCAACATCTGTCAGCATATGCATTAAATAATAATCAACGTAGTTTGTTTTAAGACGTCTTAACTGTTCGTTAAAAAGCTTTTCCAGTCCGTCCTTGCTTTTAATCAGGTAGTGGGGAAGCTTGGTTGCGATGTTGACCTTTTCCCTTATTTTGTTTTTTTCAAAAATTTCACCCATAAGTGCTTCGCTTCCTGGATAAATGTATGCCGTATCAAAATAATTAACACCTCTGTTGAAGGCACTCATTACCTGTCTTTCGGCAACTTCAAAATCAATTTTACCCATTTTCATTTTAAAGCGCATACAACCAAAACCGAGAATTGATAAATCATTGCCGTATCTGTCTTTTCTGTAATTCATAAAATCACTCCCAACCTCTTTATTGTAGCATATAAAACTACCAAATTGCAACCTCGATATAGTTGACACCTCTTTCTTGTTATGCTATAATTTTAAGTTGAAATAGCCGTAAAGGAGATTACATAATATGGAAAAAATTAAAATGACTACCCCGCTTGTTGAGATGGACGGGGACGAAATGACAAGAGTACTCTGGAAGATGATTAAGGATAACCTTATTCTTCCTTTTGTGGATTTGAAATCCGAATATTACGACCTTGGTCTTGAATACAGAAACGAAACAAACGATCAGGTTACAATTGATTCTGCAGTGGCAACAAAAAAATACGGTGTTGCGGTAAAATGTGCAACAATAACACCAAATGCCCAGAGAATGACAGAATATAATCTTAAAGAAATGTGGAAATCTCCGAATGGAACCATAAGAGCAATTTTAGACGGAACCGTTTTTAGAACTCCTATTATCGTTAAAGGTGTTACACCTTATATTCCTACATGGACAAAGCCTATTACCATT
>CAZMHL010000256.1:0-2399 GCA_964566065.1 uncultured Eubacteriales bacterium | reverse complement strand
CGTTCTTGACGAAACAGGAAGAATTCTTTCAAGAGTGTTACGTTAATCAACAAACACGGGCAGAGCAGAGCCCTGCCCCTACACGGAATATAAAAACAAGAAACTCTGCCGATTTTGGCAGAGTTTCAACTATTTTTATTATTTTTCAAATATTTCAACTATATCAGTTCCGTCAGATTCGGCAAATTGTACTTTAATTATCTCGTTTCTTGATGTGGGAATGTTTTTACCTACATAGTCAGGGCGGATGGGAAGTTCTCTGTGACCTCTGTCAACTAAAACCGCAAGCTGTATTTTGGCGGGTCTGCCGAATTTCATAAGAGCGTCAAGCGCTGCTCTTACGGTTCTTCCCGTGTAAATAACATCATCGGTTAAAATTACGTTTTTGCCTGTAATGTCAATATCTATCTGGGAATTGTTTAAAATCGGTTTATCCTCCTGCGAAAGGTCATCTCTGTACAAAGTGATGTCCAGAGTTCCGCAGGGAACCTTTATTCCTTCTATATTGTATATATTGCGGGAAAGTCTCTGGGCAAGGGGGACGCCTCTTGTTTTTATTCCGACAAGATAGAGATTTCCGGTATCGTCATTTTTTTCAATAATCTGATGTGCAATTCTTATTAAGGATTTGTTGATTGCATTTTCATCAAAAAGCTGCGCCTTGAGTTTCATATTTTCTCCTTGAAAATAAATGAATTTTTCATAAAAAGTATATCACAGGTCAGGTCTGTTGTAAACATATTTTAACCAAATTGCGGACTTGTTGTAAAATTTACAAAAAAATGTTGACAAACCGCTTAAAATGTGATATATTTAAGCGTAGCCTGGTTACTTATGCGTAGCAGGCTTATTAAAATCGCAAAAAAATTAGCTATTAATATAGAAATCGGAGGGATACACTATGCGTACAAAAATCACATTGGCTTGCACAGAATGCAAACAGAGAAATTATGACACAATGAAAAACAAAAAGAACACACCTGACAGAATGGAAGTTAACAAATACTGCAAATTCTGCAAAAAGCACACAGCTCATAAGGAAACAAAATAATTTAATTTTTGTGTACTTATAAGAGAAATAATCAGGAGGTTTATCATGAGCGAGAAAAAGACTTCTAAAGTAAAAGAATTTTTCAAGGGCGTTAAAGGCGAATTCAAGAAAATTGTTTGGCCTTCATTTTCAAGTGTTGCAAAAAACACAGCTGTAGTTGTAGTTTTCTGTATAATTGTCGGCGCTCTTATCTGGGTTCTTGATATGTTGTTCGGCGGATTATTCAATTGGGTAATCAGCATCGGTAAATAATTTCCGGCTTTATAATTTGATAAGGAGGGGAATTTATGGCAGATGCAAAATGGTATGTTGTTCACACATATTCAGGATATGAAAACAAGGTAAAAGCAAACCTTGAAAAAACTATTGAAAATAACAATTTAGGCGACATATTTTTTGACATAAAGGTACCAATGGAAGAGGTTATCGAAGTTAAAGATGACCAGAAGAAAAGCGTTATGAAAAAAATGCTTCCCGGTTATATCATTATTAAAATGATAATGACCGACTTCAGCTGGTACATTGTCAGAAATACAAGAGGTGTTACAGGATTTGTAGGTCCCGGATCAAAGCCGGTACCTCTTACAGAAGCCGAAATTGAAAGACTTGGCTTTGAAGAAAAAACCTATAACTTTGATTACAATGTCGGCGATAACGTTAAAATCACCGCTGATTCATTCAAAGATTTTGTAGGCATTGTTGAAGAAATCAACATTGAAAAGCAAAAGGTTAAGGTTTCCGTATTTTTCCTCGGAAACGAAACTTCTGTTGAATTTGAATTCAACGAGGTTGAACCTTTACTTGATTAAGAATATATGTGCCTGAAAGTCAGGCGTATATATAGATTAGTGGGAGGAATTTTCAATCCGCTAAGACTGAGTAATCAGTCACTACCACATTTATATTTGAAGGAGGTGCTCCATAGTGGCACAGAAAGTATCAGGTTACATTAAGCTTCAGATTCCTGCAGGCGCAGCAACACCGGCTCCTCCGGTTGGTCCTGCTTTGGGTCAGCATGGTGTAAACATTGTACAGTTCACAAAAGAATTCAATGAAAAGACGGCGAAGGACAAAGGTCTTATCATTCCTGTAGTTATTACAGTTTATGCAGACAGATCTTTCACATTCGTAACAAAAACTCCGCCGGCTGCAGTGCTTCTCAAGAAAGCATGTAAAATTGAAAGCGGTTCAGGTGTTCCGAATAAGACTAAGGTTGCTAAAATTTCAAAAGCAGACCTTCAGGCTATTGCAGAACAGAAGATGCCCGATCTCAACGCCGGTTCTGTAGAAGCAGCAATGAGCATGATTGCAGGAACAGCAAGAAGTATGGGTATAACAGTAGAAGAAT
>CAZMHL010000255.1:0-2415 GCA_964566065.1 uncultured Eubacteriales bacterium | reverse complement strand
CTTTAATTGAACTTGCACGATGAACACCTACTTCTATAACAAGTTCATATACCTTTGCAATCTCTTCGAGGGATTCCTCATCCATTCCCGAAACTATTTTTTTAATATTTTCGAGACGATGAACCTTATCTCCTGGATTAATTCTTTCCGGTGAATATCCGATTTTAAAGTCAACACCACATTTCAAGCCTGATTCTTTTTCGAGAATAGGAATACAGATATCTTCTGTAACTCCCGGATAAACAGTAGACTCATATACAACAATCGAACCTTTTGTAAGGTTTCTGCCAACCACTTCACTTGCACCTATTATCGGAGAAAGTTCAGGTGTTTTATCCTGATTTACGGGAGTCGGAACTGCAACAATGTGAAATTTTGCTTTTTTCAGCTTTGTCTCGTCAGATGTAAATTCAACTGTTGAATTTTTGATTACATCATCTCCAACTTCGTTGGTAGGATCAAATCCCTGTTTGTAAAGTTCAATTTTTTTCTGATTTGTATCAAAACCTACAACCTTTACTTTCTTTGCAAAAGCAACCGCAATCGGCATACCAACATACCCAAGCCCTACAAGAGAAACTTTTTCTTCTCCACTCACTATTTTCTCATACAAATTCATTAATAACGCTCCTTTCACTGTATACTTTTTTCCGCTATTTTTTTGTAAGAAAATTCATTCATACCCTTTTCAAGCGAAACACGTTTCATAGCTGCATACAATTCTTTATTTTTACATAAATTTTCGACACACTTCTTCATTGAACTAAAATTTATTTCATCCAGCAACACACAATTCCCATTCAGATCAACATGTGTAAATCCGGGCATTTTGCGAAATACACATGGTATTCCGAGTCCAACTGCCTGTTCCCATAACACTGAATGTTTTCCTGGAAAAAATGCAAGATCAGAAGCGGTGTAATAATCATAAACATCGTTAGAATTTATCCAACCAATATATATAATATTTTCAGATTCAAGCAATCTGTCAAATTCATTTTTTAATTCAGGAACAACTGATCCAAAAACCATAAGTCTGATGTTGCCGCTAAGTTCGGATACAACCTTCATCAACTCAAGTGTTTCAGGTTTATTTCTATCGATTTTTCCTCCGGTTATAATTAGAAAATCATCATCAGAAACATTATATTTTTTTCTTAATTCGTCTCTTGTACATGAATTCCTGGCTTTATCAACTTTTTCATCATCAGCTCCCATAACCAGAAGCTCAACCTTATCTTCAGGAAGTCCATATACATTCTTCAAGAAGTCAACTCTCGCAGGAAGCACACCGTAGAATTTACTAACGAAGGGTTCAATCATTTTTGCACATCGTTTCCATAAGACTCCATGAAGGATTTTTCTGGATACCCAATTTGCAGCACTGTTCATAAAATCAGCATGGTTATCGGCGTATACTTTAACATACGGATGCTTCTTCAAATAACGTACTACCTCTTTAATATCCATAAACTGAACGTTATGAATAAATATAACATCCGGACAGTATTTTTCAATCGAGGAATATACATTTTTATAATATCTCAGTTTACGACAAAACTTATTATTTTTTCTGAATTCAAGTCTGGTGACTTCAATACCATGTTCATTAATATAGTTACAGCCATTTTCAAGGTACATGCCCTTACCGTTTGAATCAAAAGTAAACAATGAAGCAATTACATAAACCTCGTTACCTGAATACTTATGGTATTTTGTAAGCATATTTTCCTGATATGAATAATTGTCTACAAAATAATTTGCAAGACAAATGTGTAAAATTTTCATTATACTCCCCATTTCAATCTACAATGTAAAACATTATAAAATATCTATTAAATTGTAGCACATTCTGAAAAGTTAGTCAATCAGTAACACAAAAACTGTCATACCCAAAAAAAGACAATCTTCGTTTGAAAATTGTCTTTTAATTCTATGTGTCAGGCTTTACGAACCAGATGCTGACAATATACGTATGTATTCTGTATTTTCTTTACTTCAACACCGTCTTCTGTCACAAGTTCAGGTTGTGTTTCTGAAGGAGTTATATAAAGCTTGAATACAATGGCATCCTGCATAGGACGCATATTGCGAATATGCTTATATGTGAAATTACGTTTTCTGATACCGAGATACTCGAAAATGATGGTTTCAATATCAGAGTTGTTGAAGCAACGCAAAATATCCTTTTCGTCATGTATTTCAAGAATATGTCTTGCCTCTTCAAAGGTTAAATTGTAACAGCTGTACTCCCCTTCGTTTAAAACTGACATCATGCTGCTGTTGTCAAGCAATAATAATGGCAATGATTTAGATTCATTCATGAAATATACCTCCTTGTATGTAAGTTTATGTAATTTAATTATACATTATCAAAAAAGCTATAAAAATAAAAAATTATCAAGAAAAATCGAT
>CAZMHL010000254.1:0-2418 GCA_964566065.1 uncultured Eubacteriales bacterium | reverse complement strand
AAATACTTAATAAAGAAAACTGCTGTTGTTCTTGTATTTCCTTCTCCAAAAATGTGTATCTGCCAGAGTCTTGATATAAAAAATGCCAAATGTTCAATTATTTCATCCTGAGAAAGACCTTTGTAGCTGAATTTCTTTTCCTGCTCAAAGTCATATTCAAGTGTCTGTCGAAGTTCGGTCGCATTACCGTAAAGTACAGTTTGTCCGTCAAGTACCCATTCTTTTTTTGTAATATTTACATCTCTTATTTTACCTGCATGCTTATAAATTCCCCAAAAAAGTTTTTTATGAATTCCTATATATTCACTTGGCGAAAAGGTAAATGCTTTTTCTGAAAGAATTGAAGCAATTCGTACTGAAACCTTATCAGCTTCTTCTGTTCTATCATCCTCTTCTCTTTTAGATGTTGTTTCGTAGTAGCTGTTTATACGCTTTTCGGCATCCTCCATTGTGATATAGCCTTCGATATTTTCAATTGCAGTTTTAACAAGATGTTCCGATGGTTCAAGTCCATCAACTGCTTGAAGTCCGATTGCGGTACTCCATGCATAACCTTTGTCCCTTTTAGTTGGTTCAGATTGTTTTATATATTCTTTAAAAGGATCTTGATACATTTGTTTACTCCCTTCAATGATTTAAATGATTTAAATGTTTTAAATTTTATAGAATTGACATAAGCAAAAATCAATTGAACTTTACGCTTTAATATTTTATGATTCTTTCTATCCAATTCCCATACTTTTCGCCCAGTTCTAATTCCATATCAACCTTAAGGTCTCTTCTTAGGACGAATTTTTCGTCGGTCTGCTTACACAAAATCGGACATTACGAAGTTGGAAAGATCCATTCCTTTTTCGGTGAGGAAAATTCTGCCGTTTTCTACGGCAAGGAGTCCGTTTTCTTTGTGTTTTTCTATTATATTTTTATACTTTTCAAAAAAGCTGATGCCGAATTTTTCTTTAAAGTCGCTATCGGCAATGCCTTTTGTTTTGCGAAGTCCAAGGAACATAAATTCGCACATATTATCATCTGTTGTCTGTTCTTCTCCCTGTTTGAACAGCGGAAGCTTATTTTCAACATATTCTCTGTATCCGTCAAAGGTTTCGGGGTTGACGGAACGCACATTTTCAAAATACGAGCTTGCACAGACGCCCACACCGATGTACGGGTCAAGCTCCCAGTATTTTATGTTATGGCGACATTCATTCCCCGGTTTTGCAAAGTTTGAAATTTCATACTGCTCAAGTCCGCTTTCTTTAAGCTTATCCCTGATGTAATAATACATTTTTCGGTTTTCTTCGTCGTTTGCATAAGTGTATAAGTCTTTATCATTATAAAGAGGTGTTCCCTCTTCTAAAATAAGGCTGTAGGCACTTATTGATGCAGGTTCAAACTTTAAAATATTATCAACAGTTGTTTTCAAAGTATCAAAGCTCTGATTTGGCAGACCGAACATAATATCATAATTAATATTTTCAAAACCTGCGATTTTTGCCGCCGCAAAGCTTTCAAAAAAGTCATTTACATTATGCGCTCTGCCGATTGTTTTTAACAGCTTATCATCAAGACTTTGCACACCCATACTTATTCTGTTGAAGCCAAAGCTTTTGTAGGCTTTAAGCTTTTTAAGCTGAACGGTTTTCGGGTTTGCCTCAAAGGAAAACTCGCAGTCGTCGTCAATGTAAAATGAACGTTTGATTTTGTTCATTATAAATTCCATATTTTCCTCTGAAAGAAGCGTTGGAGTTCCACCGCCGAAAAACACCGAGTCAAGATAATAGTCCTCGGTGTAATTCTTTACAAAATCAAGCTCTTTTTCAAGAAGCTTTACATATTCGTTAATGTCATCTTCCGATTTTACAAAAGATGTAAAATCACAGTATCTGCACTTTTGTACACAAAAAGGTATGTGCAGATAAAGTCCTAAAGGTTTAAGCATAGATTGCTCCTAATCGTCAAGTTTAAGGACAGACATAAATGCCTCCTGGGGAACCTCTACAGTTCCTACGCGGCGCATTCTCTTTTTACCCTCTTTCTGTTTTTCAAGAAGCTTTTTCTTTCGGGTAATGTCACCGCCGTAACATTTTGCAAGTACGTCTTTTCTCATTGCCTTAACGGTTTCTCTTGCGATAATTTTATTTCCTATTGCCGCCTGAATAGGTATTTCAAAAAGCTGTCTCGGAATATTTTCCTTGAGCTTTTCGGCAATTCTTCTTGCTCTTGCATAGGCTTTTTCCGAATGAACGATAAAGGAAAGGGCGTCAACAATGTCGCCGTTAAGCATAATATCAAGCTTAACAAGCTGTGATCTTTCATAGCCTTTTAATTCATAGTCAAAAGAAGCGTAGCCTTTTGTTCTTGATTTAAGGGCATCAAAGAAATCGTAAATGATTTCGTTAAGAGGAAGCTCGTAGGTAA
>CAZMHL010000253.1:0-2431 GCA_964566065.1 uncultured Eubacteriales bacterium | reverse complement strand
ATTGTAGTTGCTCGGAAATTTTTTATGCGTATATGGAAGAATCACTGTATCAAACTCCAATCCCTTTGACTTATGCACAGTCATACAGAGAACTGATGTATAATCATCTTCTGCTCCAACAACTGGCTCTGATACAGAACGATTAGTTGCAATTTGGAGTTTTAAGTAGTGATATACATCATACAAACTCACCTTATCTCCACCCATATTCTGTTGAAGCATCACAAGCAATTTTTCCAAATTTGCTTGATACTGCATTGCTTCGGTTCTTGAAGCTGCAATCGCACGTTTTTCTTCCCAGCCTGCATCTAATTTTCGTCTTTTTGAATTTGCAATATAATTATCGATGATTGGTTCATAATCTGTAATGCTCTTTATTACAGACATTACTGGACGAAGTCGAAAACTCTTGTAATATTTTTCCCAACTGGTCTGCGCTAAAAAGTGTCCCAAATACTCAACCAACATATCATAATTCCCGTCATACTGTTCCATGATATTAACATCCATCGGCTCAATTTCTCCTGCATATGGAGTCAATAAATAATTAAATATATATTTTGGTTCATCGGCAAACACATAGGAACATATTAAGGCATAAAAATCTCTTACAGCTTCGCATGTAAAGAAATTTCCGTCTTGACTAACACTTGCCGGAATTTTATTTTTACGCAATAATTCCGCCAAATTTTTCAATTCAGTATTCGTTCTTGTGAGCATAACAACTCGATTTTTTTCATTCGGCTTTTTACCCGATTTTTCAACTCTATCAATCAGTTTGTCCAATTCTTCTTTTGCGGTGTCTGCAATTAACTGGTTTTCCATTTCCTGCTGAGTATATCCTGGAATCATACGCATAATTCCAGACTCTTTATTGAACGGAATAACCGGCCCATCATATTTTAACAGATTATCAGCACCCCATTGGGCAAAGTATGTATTCATACGATTCATGATATTGAATGCTGTACGATAATTATTCACCAAAATAAAGTTCTTTGCTGGCTTCGCTCCCACATCACTCAAATCTCGATATAATATATCAAACGCTTGATCGGTAGCCCCTCTAAACCGATAAATACTCTGCTTCACGTCACCTACCACAAAAAGTTTTGCATTCATCAATTTAACAAGTAAGGTTGCAACCTTTATCTGAGCCAAATCCGAATCTTGGAACTCATCAATAAACAGATATTTCATAAATATATCTGGTTGTGGTAAATCATCGCTCATAAGAACTTCTTGCAAATCACGCATAATATCGTTAACAGAAATAGCGTCGCTGTCTCGTTTTATTTCAAAATAAGCATCATCCAGTTCATCGACTACGGATGATATTAACTCCTGAAATTCTGTTGAATTGTCATTCGCTGGATTTCCCCAATTCATTGATAACATATCTTCATGAGAAATTCCTGCACTTGCAAAACCATTCCAATATTTTTCAACTAAAGATTTCGCCTTGTAAAATGGCACACCTATCTGACTACGAACGGATGCAGTATTATTTACCCGTTCATCTATGACATCTTTTATCAATTCTTTTTGCTCATACTTAAAATTTCGGATAGCAAGATTTCTCGTAAAACTTTGATTGATTCCATACTGTTTCAACATGCTATACGCGAAAGTATGAATAGTACTAATATTCATTTGCGATTGTTCTTCTACCCATCTAAAATAGCGCAGATTCCCTGTTAAGCGAAATCTAGTCATAAGGGCATCTTGCAATCTTTGATTCATCTGATTTGCAGCATCATTTGTAAATGTAATCATATGAATATCTGACATCTGTAAATCTGAAACCGTATGCATAAGAAACAAAATACGATCAATCATAACTTTTGTTTTTCCGGTTCCTGCAGATGCTTGCACCACAATATGTTCATCTGCCAGACAATGTTCTACTCGATACTGAGCCGCATTAAACTGAGGACAAACCTTTTCAAGAATATCGATAATAGCATCACTGTTTTTCCCATCTAAAATAATATGCTTTTCATTAAAATCAACAGAATATGCCTGTAGTAAAAATTCTTTTGCAAATGCAGAATGTTCTTGTTTTAACATAACAACATCCGCTTCATGTCCGAACCAAAGAACTTTAATTCCTACGCCAAGCCATTCTGCTATTTTTTCTTTATATTCACTTGGATTTTGATTGCATAATAAAACTGAATATTGTGCTTCCACAAGACACCTCCTGTTTGTAAATTATGAAAATAGTGCTATCAAATTGCAGTTAATACTCCGATTTTTTTACAGGTATTAATATCTAATACTTTTTCTGTTCCGTTACTAAATCGAACGGTTATTTTTCCGTCATAATTCTCAACAACCGTTCCGCTTCCATAGGCTCTGTGTTTTACTTGGGTTTCTACCGGAAATTCGACCTCCCTCGGACTTCTAATCTCTGATTCCCCCACTATCT
>CAZMHL010000252.1:0-2438 GCA_964566065.1 uncultured Eubacteriales bacterium | reverse complement strand
TTCATTATTTTAGATGCATAGACAATACCTATTCCATCAGGAATTTGATAAGTTGCACCATTTAGTATCTTCATTATTCTTTCATTCTTATTTGCTAATATTATTTTTTCTGGATTAATAGCTACTATAAAAGATTTTTTATTTAAATCTATATCTTCTCTTACACATTTTTTTAAAGTTTCATAATTTGTATTACAAATGTTTACACCTAGAATTTGTTCTTTATCCATATTTTTAGCACCTTAAATTTATTATTCCTTAACTTTAAAATGTGTAAATTTTATCCAAATTATACTTGCTTTAAGTATTTTTTTATTTTACTAATTTCAAAATCATACTCAAATTGACTTTTTTATATGAAAATGGTAAAATAGCCTTACTTTGTTGCATATTATGTAACAAAAAATATTTTTATTGGAGGTATGACAAATGTCAACCAAAGCATTCTTCCCACGGAGCGAAATCGGTCCTGGGAAAGTAGGGTTTGAAAGAACCCGGAGCATTATCGAGGCACCTTTCTATGGCAACAATGTAATACACGTACATAGTGTATGGGAAGCTTATAGGTTAGCAAGAGGTTCTCCTGGTACTATCGTAACAGACCTCCCTATCTATAAGGCTACTGAGCTTGGCTTACCTGAAAATGCAACCGTCCTTCTCTTTAATGATGGTTCCATCACTGGTAGGTATAAGCCTGCTCGGCGCATTGCCGGAGAACCTGGAGTTCAAACAGATAAACTCGATAAAATTCTGATGGATGCCGTTTACGACACCCGCTGGAAAACTCTGTACCATGCAGAGACCATTATTGGTCTTGCACCAGACTTTATGGTAAAAGCACATCTGCTCATCCCTGAGGGAGAAGAAAATTTGCTTCTTTCGTGGATGCTAAATTTCCAGAGTATCACTTGTGATTACAAGAATTTGTATGATAGTTCTAAGGAATATCCCAACGAACCTGACATCTACATTTTCTCTGATCCTCAGTGGAAAGGCACGAACCAAGAAGATGTATGCGACAAAAACTGTTTGGCATACTTCTCTCCTCAGTCTAACTGTGCTGCTATTCTCGGAATGAAATACTTCGGAGAACACAAAAAGGGCACTCTTACTCTTGCATGGGCTATTGCTAATCGTAATGGCTATGTATCCTGTCATGGTGGACAAAAAAAATATTTACTCAAAGATGGTTCAACCTATGTTGCTTCTGTTTTTGGGCTGTCTGGTTCTGGTAAGTCTACTCTCACTCATGCAAAGCATGATGGAAAATACGATGTTACTGTACTTCATGATGATGCGTTCATCATAAATTCAGAAACAGGTTCTTCTATCGCACTTGAACCTACGTATTTTGACAAGACTGCCGACTATCCTTGTGATTCGCCAGATAATAAATTTTTGCTCACAATGCAAAACTGTTCCGCCACACGTGACAGCGAAGGTAAGATTGTTCCTGTTACCGAAGATATTCGTAACGGAAACGGCAGAGCCATTAAGTCTAAGTTTTGGTCTCCCAATAGAGTTGACTTTATCGAAGAACCTGTTAACGCAATCTTTTGGATTATGAAAGATCCTACTCTTCCTCCTGTTCTCAAGGTTAATGGAGCAGAACTTGGTTCCATCATGGGTGCAACGCTTGCCACCAAACGTTCTTCTGCTGAAAGATTGGCAGAAGGTGTCGACCCCAATGCTCTGGTTTACGAACCTTACGCGAATCCTTTACGGACTTATCCTCTCATAAACGATTACATCAAGTTTAGAGATTTGATAAGCGAAAGGAATGTTGATTGTTATATAATCAACACTGGAGATTTTATGGGTAAAAAAATCCCCAAAGAAGTTACTTTGGGAATTTTGGAATCGATAGTAGAAAGAAAAGCTGTATTCTCTTCTTTCGGTCCTTTTACCGAGCTTCAAGTCATGCAAGTTGATGGCTTTGAGGTTGATTTTAAAGATAAAGCTTATCGGCTAGAATTTGAGAATAAAATGTATGCGCGATATAAGTTTCTAATTAGTTTGAGTTCTTCTGAAGGAAGTTTGGATTATCTTCCTCAAGACCTTGCTAAGCCTATCATTTCAATTCTCAAGCGCCTAATTCCTACTGCACCATGATTTCTCTAAAAAAAAGATACCATGGAAAAATTTTTCTATGGTATCTTTTATATTTTAAAATTATACACTCATTATATCCTTTTCTTTTGCAGCTGTTATTTGATCTATTTCTGCTATTTTTTTGTCTGTAATTTTTTGTATTTGGTCTTCTGCTGATTTTAATTCGTCCTCTGTTATTGCACTTTCTTTTTGCATTGCTTTTGCTTCATCTATACCTTCTCTTCTTACTGCACGAATTGATACTTTAGCTTCTTCAGCCATTTTTCTTACTTCTTTTACTAATTCTTTTCTTCTTTCTTCATTTAATTCAGGGAAAGCTAGTCTTA
>CAZMHL010000251.1:0-2441 GCA_964566065.1 uncultured Eubacteriales bacterium | reverse complement strand
AAACAGGCTTAATAACATCATTATAGAGCACATCATAATCTCCACCAAACTGTGATACAATAAATGCTGAATTTTTTTGATAAGATGTTCTATAATTACTCAATGTAATTGAACTTTTACTGCGAACCCAAACGCCAATGTTTGTTTTGTTGATTGGTGTGGCGGATATTGCGGTTAAAACTTTAATGGAATTAACATATAACTCAACCACAGAACCATTGATTCGAACTTTTAGATTATATTTCATAGACGGAAACTCCATCATATTACCTGTAAATCGTATCCAATTCCATTGTCCGTTAAAATTTTTAAACTCATACTTATAAGGAGAATTGGTAACTCCTGCACACATAAAATGACTTTCATCTTGGAAATCAAACAAAATTTCTGCTTCATCGAATTTATTCAAAGAAGCAAATTCCACATCTAAACAGATTTCACCATTAGCCATGATATCTTTAAATAAAATTATTCCAGCTTTCCCAGGAATATTATCATTGTTTTCAGAATCATTTACATTTGGAAGAATACCTCCCTGAAAAATAATATCTGAGCCATTTTCTTTAAAATCTCCGGTTATTGCAATCCAATTTTTCAATTCAATTTACTTTCCTTTCTAACATAAACGTAGTTTAAAAATAATACATCCATAATTATATTCGTAATTTATTTATTCTGCAAGAGGAGATTGTGAATTATCCTGAAAATAGTGTATTATTGAGTCAAAATATCTACTGCGTATTATAAAGTATATTTTTTTGAGTATTTCCCCAATTTCCCCCTCTATATCATTTTAGAACAAATAAACTCAACAGGAGGTTCTAAATGAAAATCATTACACAACAGGAGCTTTACAAAATCCTACCCTTTGGAAAAACGAAAATATCAAAGCTAATTCAATCCGGTGAGCTTCCATTGGTAAAGATAGGGAAGGATTACATCACCACCGAGGAAAAGTTAAAGCAGTGGATTGATGAGAATATCGGACATGAAATTTATTATTAAATCTGGCTCGAAAATCTTTACTTGAGAGGGGGAAAATGATATAATGAGTGCGTAAAAATAACTTGTTATAACATTTTCCAAGGTAGATAAGGAGGATGTTATATGGCAAAAAATAAGCGTGAAAATGGTTCTGGAAGTTTCAGAAAGAAAGGTGATTCCTTAGAGTTCAGAGTATGGCATGATGGACAGCCGAAATCTTTTTCCGGAAAAACAGAAACGGAGTGCAGAAGAAAGTACAGAGAGTGGATAAAGAAAAAGGCGCAGGAAGAGCTTATGCCACAACCTGCCTTATCCAAGTACAATATGCTCCTCATTGATTATCTGAACGAATGGCTTAAGGTTAATAAGTACGGCAAGGTAAAAGACAGCACATACGACAGAGCAGAGTCCACAATCAAAAATCAGATTGCACCTTATGATATTGCACAGTATAAGCTTTGTGAATTGACACAGGAGAATGTGCAGGAATTTATCAATCAGCAGTCCTTGTTCTGTTCAAGGTCAACGGTGCAAAAGATATATGATATTTTGAATCCTGCATTATCAAAGGCACACCGAAACAAGTGGATTAACGAGGATATCATGTATGATGTTTTTGTTCCGAAGCAAGAGTTTTTTATTAACCATCCAACCAAGCAGATTGAAATTTACTCTGAGGAGGAAATGGCAGCCTTATCCGGTGCCGCCTATGCGTTGTATGATGAAAAAAATAGAAGATATCGTTATGCTCCGGCGTTTGTGCTTGTCTTAAATACAGGAATACGTTTTGGTGAGCTTCTGGCATTAAAGTGGGACCATGTGGATTTAGATAATAAGAGAATTTATATCGAATATTCACAAGCTTATGTAAAGAACAGAAACCGTTATGAGGTAGAGAATAAACGGGTTTCCGTTACTACATCCACTAAAACTAAGAATGGTAGGCGGTTTATTCCGTTAAATAATGCGGCGGTTACGGCATTAGAGGAATTAAAGAATAGACAGGCATTACAGTCCATCGAAACGGAGTATGTTATCAGTAATTTACAGGGCGGTCAATTACAAGGCCGGAGTGTACAGGATGTATTTACCGATATCTGTTTGGAAAACGGCATTGTGCCAAAAGGCATACATGCTCTAAGACATACCTTTGCAACAAAACTGATTCAAAAACAGGTGGATATAGGCTTAATCAGTAAGCTGTTAGGACACAGCAGTGTAAGAATAACCTATGATACTTATATTCACTTCATAGAGGAACAGAAAATCAGTGCTATTCAGGCGGTTGATTTCTAATTTGGGAAAGACATGGGATTTTGGTTTGCTTCTACAAGAAAGCCAGTGTTTATCGTGCTTACAGAAGCAACCTCCAAGTGTCGATTCCCCTACGAGCTGCTCACTGTTAATTGTTTTAACAATTTTTTAACAGCCCAACCCGAAAGAGTGCTCGAAACTGA
>CAZMHL010000250.1:0-2477 GCA_964566065.1 uncultured Eubacteriales bacterium | reverse complement strand
TCTCCTTTGAAAACAATATTGCAACAGCGACTACAACCGCTCCCACAGTTACGAAAATATCAGCCACGTTAAAAACAGGGAAATTAACAAATTCAAATTCCAGGAAATCAACTACAAAACCTCTGAAAATTTTATCGATTATATTTCCTATTGCGCCCGAAAGAAGCATAACTATACCGCATCTTAAAACTTTTTGTTTCCTGTCGATATACTTTATCATATAGTAAAATCCGCAGGCTACCATTACAATGCTCAAAGGAACAAAAAGGAAATACATATCTTTAAAAAGGCCGAATGCGATACCTGTGTTTTCCACATAATTAAAGCCAATAACATACGGAATAAAATCCGCAGACTTTATTGGCCTTAACAAATTATACGCTAAAAACTTCGTAATCTGGTCGGCGGCAATTATAAGTAATGAAAAAATAAATACCATATATACCTTCCAATCAGTCAATTATATCCTCAAGGAGTTTCTTTTCTGTATCAATTATACTTTCAACTTTAGCCTTATAGCTTCTGAATTCATTTTTAAGAGCCTCAAGACGCATATTTGCCTGCTCTGCTCTTTTTTCCGCTTCATCAACTATAGACTGCGCCTTAACTGTTGCTTCGCTTATTATTATTTCTGCTTTTTCCTTTGCACTCTTTTTTACATCTTCTGCTGTATTCTGTGCAAACATAAGCGTATTCTGCAAGGATTCTTCCATTGCTTTATAGCTTTTAAGCGAATCGTTAAGGGTACTCACCTTATCTTTAAGTTCAATATTTTCCTTATAGATTTTTTCATAGTCACGGGCAATATCCGCAACAAATTCCTCAACCTGAGTTTTATTGAACCCAAAGGTCGCTTTATCAAATTCCTTATTCTGAATATCAATAGGTGTTAACATTTTTTATCCCCCTTATTTTATTATAAACGTTACCAACTGACAAAGCAGCATAACTGCAATATCAACAAAAACCCAGACCAGGATAGGTGAAAAATCTATCATCATAGGTCTTTTGAAAATTCTTTCCATAAGTTCCCTCGCCGGAGCAAGAAATGGTTCTGTAATCATATACAAAAACCTCATAAAAGGATTGTTATAGGATACATTGAATATGGAAAAGAGAATCCTTATCATAATAACGTACTCAATCACTTCGCCAAACATGGTGATTGACGTACAAAGTATACTCTGAAGATCGCTCATATATATTCTCCTTTACTTAAGCCAGGGAAACGAACCGCTGGTAAGAAGTTCACTCTTTATATCTCCCATGATTTTAACATTGTACGGAGTAACGAGAAGTATGCCCTTGGAAATTTTCTGCATTTCCCCTTCAAGCGCATAAACCACACCGCCAATAAAATCAATTACTCTCTGAATCTCAGCTTCATCAGTAACATTTTCAACATTTACAACCACAGGCTTTCTTGACTTCAAGTGGTCTGCAATATACATTGCATCTTCAAATTTTTCCACCATCATTATCATAACCTGAAACTGGGTTGTGGTGTTAATATCAACCACCTTTCCCCTTTTCCCGCTGCCTGTGTACTGCGGTACCATTGTTACATTTGTGCTTTTCGCTCTCGGAACCTCGTCTCTTTTAGATTTTGAAGTACGTGTTTCATCCTCATCATCTTCTTCATAGTCAAGCCCGATTACATTGAGCATTTTATTCATAAAATCTTTCATTTTATGTACCCCTTTTAATTTATTTTTACTTCCCCTCTGACAACAACCTCTTCATATAAAAGAGAATATTCATTAGATTTGTCAGGTTCTTTTATTATTACATTTTTGCTATCGGAGGCAAGAATTTCAACCTCTTTAAACACAAGACCTGCACTTTTGTTTACATAGATTCCCGTAACATTATCAACCACCCTGATTGCATTTTTGGGAACCATAATTCCTGTGGCAGTATTAAGAACAATATCGGCTTTTGCAAAGCTGTTATAATAAATGTATTCATTATACACTTCGCCTCTTAAAACAATTACGCTTTTTCCGTCATCGTCATCCGAAATATAGTACACATGAGTATCTATAAGTTCTCCGCCCTGTTCTTTTATTTTCAAAGACACACTTCTGCCTTCTTTTATTCCTGCTATTTTATTTGTTTCCACAACTGCGGCATAATACCAGCTTACATCGGAAATTTTAGCATAAGACCCATTGAGTGTTGATTTGTCTTTTCTCAGTTTTGCCATGTCAGCAAAGCTGTCAGGTGTCAGTGTTTTAATATCTTCAACGGAAATTACATTTTCAAATCCGTCAAGTTTTGAAAAATAAAGTCCGGACATATTTGAATAAAGATATGTCTTATCTCCTGAAATTGTACTTTCTATTTCTTCTTTCTCTTCTTTAAGCCTGCTCAAAACCGAATTTGCACTTCTTGTATCAGATGCAATTTTACTGTCTACCACATTTTCAAGCTCCGCCCTTACCTCAAGAAGTCTGTAACCTTCTCCGTTGTGAGCA
>CAZMHL010000249.1:0-2479 GCA_964566065.1 uncultured Eubacteriales bacterium | reverse complement strand
GGTCAGCATCCCAGTTCTTTTCCCAGAAATTCATAAAAATACCAAGCTTGTTCATAATTCAGTCCCCCTTAATAAATTATAATATATCTATCTCATAGCCGAGATATTTAACCATTGCTTCCTGAACACATTCTGCCCACTCGCCCTTTGCGATTGCAACGTGGTGTTTGTATCCGTTTTCACACATATATCTGAAAATGTTTTCAAGGTTTGGATTTTCGTAAACAATACCTGCTCCGAAAAATTCCTTATCAAATTCATCATCGGTTAATTTGCCGTTTGTTGTAAAACCGCAAACTTTTCCATTTTCAGTTTTATTTGTAGCAACGGTAACCTTGCCCGATTTGATTTTTCCGTTTACGATACCAACGCCTGTTCCTTCACCGTAAGACTTTTTGAACATAAGATGCTCGCTTACGTTTGTGTCACCCTCAAAGAAGGATTTAGGAACTGCAGAGCAGTGGAACATAATATTTTTAGTCGGGTCGTCGCCGTAGTTATTATTAACGTCAAGAAGCATTACCGGTTCTTCAGATGCAAGAGTAAGCGCATACATTGCAATTGCATTGTTAACGTCAAGCTCGCAGGCCGCAGGAATTCCTCTTTCGTTAAGGTCACTTAAAATAAGGCAGGGAGCAATGTTATACTGTGTAACAAATTCATCCCAGCATCTGATTGCAACAGCATTAAGGCTGTATTCTTCAATAAGCTTATCCATTGCAACGCCAAGCTTTGCCATATTTGTTAATTTTTCATCGGGATATGTACCGAAAGAAGTAATCTTTGAAAGATATTCCTTCTTTGCTTCAAGCTCTGCGCCTTCTGTTTTATCCATGATGTCAAAAACATAAGAAAGGTCAATTGTTTCAAGATTGATTTTCTTGTTCTGAAGAGCAACCTCATCGGTTCTTACTGTTTTAAACGCAGTTGTTCTTGCACCGATTGCACCGATGTTGAAGTTTTTCATTCCCTTATACACACGGCAGATTGCGCCGAAGTTTTTAAGGTCTTCCGCAAAGGATTTGTCAAGTGGTGAAACTGCCATTTTTTTGGTTAAAGTAAAT
This sequence comes from uncultured Eubacteriales bacterium, assembly GCA_964566065.1. Classification (GTDB taxonomy): domain Bacteria; phylum Bacillota; class Clostridia; order RGIG6154; family RGIG6154; genus CAZMHL01. Next base: position 1,415 of record CAZMHL010000249.1, on the reverse strand, counting down.
TTGATATTGCACTGACGGAGAACGTTGCACATTGCAAATTTACCGCAAACAGAGTCACGTCTTCTTGCAAAATCCATTTTTCCGATTTCATCGGGATATGCCTGAACGAGAATCGGAACATCTGTGTTTTTAAATGCTTCCGCAGCACCGTTTTCATCAGAAAAGTTAGGCATACACAAAATTATACCATCATATTTTCCTTTGTTTTCTTCAAGAAATTTTGCATACTGCTGTCCCTCTTTTCGTGTTTCAACCGCACCGTATCTGGTTAAGCTTTCATCCATACAAATGTAGCCAAAGCCGCTATCTGTTACAGCCTGAATCATTTCCTTTCTCGCAACGGCAATAACCTCGCCGGGGAAAAAGCCTCTGTTACCGAAAAACAGAGCAAATGTTGTCTTTGTTTTTACCACAAAAACCCCTCCTTTTTTACTTTGACAAGACTTGTTTTCATATACCCTGTCACTTAAAATTATACTATAAACAATTTTTCAATTATAGTAAATTTCTTATTAAAAAAAAGGACAATCTTAACGGTTTGAAAAATAACTTTGATTTTTTATTTTTTTATGTTAAAATGAATGTGAGGCGAAGGTTTTATGAAATATAAATTTGATAAGAAAAAACTGAATGACGTTTTAAAAGAGTTTTACTCCCTTTCGGGGATTACCATGAGTGTATGGAGTGCCGATTTCAACCAGCTGACCTTCTACCCTAACCCTATGGCATCCATCTGTGCAGGAATTAAAACCCACCCAAAGGGAAAACAGAAGTGTTTAGAGTCGGACATTGCAGCGTGTAAAAAAGCGGCAACATCTAAATGTGCCTACACTTTTACCTGTCATGCGGGGCTGGTTGACACGGTTGTTCCGATTTACAACAACGATGAGATTATTGCATACATTATGTTCGGGCAGCTTAAAGACGAGGAAAAAACTCTCTCCGACATTGAAACGGTTAAAGCCAAATGCAAAAAATACGGAATTGACGAAAAAAGTGTTGAAGAGTATTATAATGCTCTGCCTACTCTTCAGCACAACCAGATTGAAGCACTGGCAAATCTTTTCAAAATGTGCATCCCCTACTTTTATACAAGTGATGCCATAAGCTTTGAGAAAAATGAGCTTGCATCAAGCATCGACACTTATTTAACCCAAAACATTTCGTCGGCTCTTACAATAAATCAGCTCTGTGAACATTTTAAAATCTCCGTCAATACACTTTATCAGCTGTCCCACAAATTTTTCGGTACATCTATTAAGGATTATATTATAAACAAGCGGATTGATATGGCAAAGCATTATCTTACTGTTACAAACCGCTCCGTTCTTGACATAAGCGTTATGGTTGGTTTTAACGACTACAACTATTTTATACGAACCTTTAAAGCAAGAACGGGTTACACGCCCCTTGCC
>CAZMHL010000248.1:0-2511 GCA_964566065.1 uncultured Eubacteriales bacterium | reverse complement strand
CGTCCCGAAGGGACATATCGTATTACGAAGTAATATATCGCACCGAAGGTATATCTCAAATTCCGTCAGGAATTTATATCGCTGAAAAAACGACAGAAATCTGTCGATTTCTGTCGTTTTTTCTGGTGACTCCAAGGGGATTCGAACCCCTATTACCGCCTTGAGAGGGCGATGTCCTGACCATTAGACGATGGAGCCGTATTCAATTAACAGAGTTATTATACAATATGCGGACAAAAAAATCAAGAGAGTTGCAAAAAATTTTGACAATAAACTTTGAAAATGGTATAATACCTCTAATAATGCAAAAAAATCCGAAAATGGAGTCTGATGCTATGTTTTTCAGCAAAAGTTACGAAGTTAAATACAGCGATATGGACAGCCTCGGAAACCTTAAGCTTTCGGCAATTTTAGAGTTTTTGCAGGATATTTCCATTAAGCATGCTGAAACGTCAAAAGAATGCTGTATGGAGTCTTTAAGCAAAAATCATCTTGCCTGGCTTATCTGTCAGTGGAACATAAGGCTTGAAGAAGAGGTTTTGAAGCCTCGGCAGGTTGAAGTTGAAACCTGCGTTTATTCCTTTGGAATGACCAAATCCAAAAGACAGTACAGAATTAAGGTTAACGGCAGAGTAATTGTTTCCGCAGTCGCCGAATGGTTTCTGTTCAATTTTGAGCTTGGAAAGCCTGTTAAAATCAATGATTATATAACAGATTATTTCCCTGCCTGTGAAAATGTAATAAATCTTGATACCGAAAGAATCGAAAGACGCGAAGCTACGGAAGAAGAAAGCTTCAGGGTGCTTAAAAAGGATATTGACACAAATGTTCATTTAAACAACGTAAGAAGCTTTGACTACACCTGCGAAGCGCTGGACAACGGTTTCAGACCGAAAAAGGTGACGGTAAGCTACAAGCACTCCGCATACCTGGGAGACAAAACAAAGCTTTACAAATACGAAGATGAAAAGGAAATCGTTTCCTGCCTGAAACTGGAGGAAAAAGATATAATTGTAACAAAATTTACGAAATAAAATCTGTAGGGGCGGATATCATCCGCCCGATTTGGAAACAAACATAAGCAAGAAAGGAATTTGATTATGAAATACATGGGATTAAATGATATCAGAGAAGAATTTTTAAGCTTTTTTGAATCAAAAGAATGTTTAAGACTGGGAAGCTTCCCCCTCGTTCCGAAGAACGATGCCAGCCTCCTGCTTATAAACTCGGGTATGGCACCGATGAAAAAATGGTTCACAGGCGCTGAAAAGCCCCCGAAAAAGAGAGTTACAACCTGTCAGAAATGTATCAGAACACCTGACATTGAGTGCGTTGGTAAAACCGCAAGACACGGTACATTCTTTGAAATGCTCGGAAACTTCTCTTTCGGCGATTACTTTAAGAGAGAAGCGATCCACTGGGCGTGGGAATTTTTAACAGTTAATATGGGGATTCCCGTTGAAAAGCTCTGGATTACAGTTTATGAGGAAGACGATGAGGCAAGAGATATCTGGGTGAACGAAGTCGGCGTTAACCCTGAAAGAGTTGTAAAACTCGGCAAGGCTGACAACTTCTGGGAACACGGCACAGGTCCCTGCGGCCCCTGCTCTGAAATCCATGTTGACAGAGGTGAAGAATACAGCTGCGGTCCTGATTGTCATCTTCCCTGCGAATGTGACAGATTTATGGAAGTATGGAACCTCGTATTCACGCAGTTTGACAAAGACGAAGAGGGAAATTACAACAGACGTGCAAATCCTAATATCGACACAGGTCTGGGACTTGAAAGACTTGCCTGCGTAATGCAGGGCGTTGCAAACCTTTTTGAAGTTGACACCGTTAAAAATACAATGGCTGAAATTTCAAAGCTTGCAGGTGTAAACTATAAAGAAGATGCAAAAACAGACGTATCCCTGCGTGTTATTACCGACCACATCAGAAGTACGGTTATGATGGTTTCAGACGGCGTTATTCCGTCAAACGAAGGCAGAGGTTACGTATTAAGAAGACTTTTAAGACGTGCTGCAAGACACGGCAAGCTTCTTAACATTCAGGGTGAATTCCTTTACAACATTGCAGACAGCGTAATTGACGAATCAAAACAGGGTTACCCCGAACTTGCTGAAAAGAGAGATTACATCAAGAAGATTATAAGAATAGAAGAAGAAAGATTTGCAAAAACAATTGACAACGGTCTTGCAATTCTTAACGAATACATTGAAAATGCAAAAAAAGAGGGGGCAAAAATCCTCGGCGGCGAAAAAGTGTTCAAGCTTAATGATACTTACGGATTCCCAATTGACCTTACTGTTGAAATCTGCGCAGAGCAGGGTCTTGAAGTAGACAGAGAGGGCTTTGACAAGGAGCTTGCAAAACAGAAGCAGACAGCAAGAGATGCAAGAAAAGACGGCTCAAGCTGGGAAGACAACGACAGCTTTAATTTTGAAGATGCTGAAAAGACAGTGTTCACAGGCTATACAGAGCTTGAAACCGAAGGAACAATCGTTGGTG
>CAZMHL010000247.1:0-2527 GCA_964566065.1 uncultured Eubacteriales bacterium | reverse complement strand
AACATAATCAAGGTCTTCGGCATTCTTTGAAAGAATGTCAGCTTCTGCCATAATTTCTCCGTTACGGTATCTCATCGTTTCAACATTAACACCTTCATAGTTTGAGTTTGAGTATCCGTAATATGTCCAGAGGAAAGAGCAGATTTTCATTTTGTCACCGGGAGGTGCAAGCTGAGTTATTTCATCTGTAGTAATTTCAACTATTTCTCCCGGTCCAAGTTCTTTCTCATCGTCATAACCAAGCTTCTGATAAGCAAAGGATTCAAGGGATACGGCAAAACCGTCTTCGCTTTTACCGATATGAACGGGAAGTCGTCCCATTTTATCTCTTGAAACGATAAGTGAACCGTCATCCTTTAAAATGAGAATGGTAGAAGAACCGTCAATAATTTCCTGCGTAAACTTGATTCCCTCGGCAAAAGAATTTTTCTGACTTATAAGAGCAGCTGTAAGCTCCGTTGAGTTTATCTTTCCGCCTGTCATGGCATTAAAATGACATCCGTTGTCAGAAAGATATTTTTTAATAAGTTCTTCTGCATTGTTTATAAGACCTACAGTGCAGATTGCATAAGTTCCGATTGAAGAACGGATAAGCAAAGGCTGTGGGTCGGAATCGCTTATACATCCGATTGCCGAAGTACCCTGCATTTCTTCAAATATGTGCTCGAATTTTGTTCGAAACGGTGAATTTTCAATATTATGTATGTCTCTTTGCAGACCCTTTTCTTTGTCATAAGCCGCCATACCGCCACGTCGTGTTCCAAGGTGGGAATGGTAGTCGGTTCCAAAGAAAACATCGGAAATAGCATCGTGTCTGCTTACTGTTCCAAAAAATCCTCCCATTTTATACCTCCGATGAAATTGCGGCATCCTTTTCAAGTACCGCTTTTGCATCCGATGCTCTTTTTGCATCAAGTTTTTCTGCAAGTTCTTTGTCTTCTACTGCAAGAATCTGTGCCGCAAGAAGAGCCGCGTTTGCTCCGCCGTTGATTGCAACTGTTGCAACAGGTATTCCTGTTGGCATCTGAACTGTTGAAAGAAGAGCATCCATTCCGTCAAGGACAGTAGATTTGCACGGAATACCAATAACAGGGAGAGTTGTGTTTGCCGCAATGGCACCTGCAAGGTGAGCAGCCATACCTGCCGCCGCAATGATAACTCCAAATCCGTTTGCTCTTGCATTCATTGCAAAGCTTCTTGCTTCTTCGGGAGTTCTGTGTGCAGAATAAATGTGCACTTCATAAGGAATGCCCAAAGTTTTAAGCATATCTGTTCCTTTTTTTATGATAGGCAAATCGCTGTCGCTGCCCATTACAATTCCAACTTTTCTCATATTTTTCTCCTTATCAGGTAATTTTAAAACAAAAAGGGTACACTTACTCAAGGCGAGTAAATGCACCCAGACGGTCGGCTGTAAAGCTTATATATTCTTTGCTCCTCTGTGGTACACTCCACTTGAAACCGTCAGTCACAAAGAATAGTCAAATTATATGAAAATTATAACATATTAAGCCTTTTGTGTCAAGTTAACACACCTGTGTTTGCCGTGAGATTATAACTGTGCTTTTACTTCGCAGTATATACAACGGTAAACGTTGTTTTCTTTGTCGCAGAGCCTGAAAATATGGTCAATTTCCTGCTCAACTGATGTAATACATCTCGGGTTTTTGCATTTGATTACGTTTGTAAGTGTTTCCGGAACACTTATTTTACGTTTTTCAATGAGTTTACCGTCTTTAATAATATTTACGGTAATGCCCGGGTCAACATATCCGATAACATCAAAGTTAATATCAATGTCAGCATCAATTTTAATAATGTCTTTTCTGCCCATCTTGGAACTGTTTACATTTCTGATGATTGCAACAGAGCAGTCAAGGCTTCCAAGGTCTAAAAGCTCATAAAGCTTCATACCTCTTCCTTTGGTAATGTGGTCAATAACAAAACCGTTGTTAATTGAGTCTATGTTCATTTTCCCGCCTCCTCAAGAAGTTTTAAAATCAACGCCATTCTTATATATTTTCCGTAAAGTACCTGTTTGAAATAGCAAGCCCTTTCGTCATCGTCAACAGCAATGCTGATTTCGTTAACCCTTGGAAGGGGATGCATAATGCAAAGATCCTTTTTGGCGTTTTTAAGTTTTTCGGGAACTAAAACGTAGCTGTCTTTAAGTCTTAAATAGTCTTCTTCGTTGAAGAAACGTTCTCTCTGAACTCTTGTCATATATAATATGTCAAGCTTCGGCATAACTTCATCTAAAGATGTAGTCTGTTCATAAGGAATGTTGTTCTTTTTAAGAACATCCTTTTTAATGTAGCTTGGAAGCTTTAATTCTTCAGGGGAAATAAGAACAATTTTAAGTCCCTTGTATCTGGTTAAGGCAGTAATGAGTGAATGAACTGTTCTTCCGAATTTAAGGTCTCCGCAGAATCCTACGGTAAGATTTTCAAAACCTCCTTTTTCTCTTGAAATAGTAAGAAGGTCAGTAAGAGTCTGGGTGGGGTGGTTGTGTCCGCCGTCACCTGCA
>CAZMHL010000246.1:0-2544 GCA_964566065.1 uncultured Eubacteriales bacterium | reverse complement strand
CTGTGATGTAAGCGGCTCAAGAATCGATGCTTTTTTAGCTGAAAAGACTGAAAAAAGCAGAAATTTCATAAAAGATATGCTGGAAAACGAGCTTGTAACGGTAAACGGCAAAAAAATCAAGGCAAGCTATAAAACAAAAGAAAATGATGTGGTTGAATATGAACTTCCCGAGGAAAAGGAAGCGGAAATTATTCCCCAGGACATAGAACTTGATATTGTTTACGAAGACAGCGATGTTCTTGTAATAAATAAACCTGTTGGTATGGTTGTTCATCCTGCTCCCGGGAATTATGAGGATACTCTTGTAAATGCGATAATGTTTCATTGCAGGGACAAACTTTCTTCAATTAACTCGGTAATAAGACCGGGAATAGTTCACAGAATTGATAAAGACACCTCGGGACTTTTAGTTGTTGCTAAAAACGATAATGCTCATAACAGCCTTGCAGAACAGTTTAAAATTCACTCTGTTACAAGGGAATATACTGCAATTGTAAAAGGTTCTTTTAAATCTGAAGAGGGAACGGTTGATGCACCTGTAGGAAGGCATCCCGTTGACAGAAAGAAAATGGCGGTTACCGCTAAAAACTCAAAGCACGCCGTAACTCATTTTAAAGTTGTGGAACAGCTTGATGGCTATTCTGTTTTAAAATGCCGCCTTGAAACAGGCAGAACCCATCAGATAAGAGTGCATATGAACTACATTGGTCATACTCTTTTGGGTGACATCACCTACGGCGATAAAAATAAATTCGGTATAAAACATCAGATGCTCCATGCAGGCATCCTCGGCTTTAACCACCCGACCACAGGGGAGTATATGGAATTTTCTGCCCCTTTGCCAAAACAGTTTGAAGAAACGATAGAAAAATTGAAAATTTTGTAGGAAACGTGTCTGAAATTTTCTCTGTTACGTGAAAACATATAAAATAAGAACCCGACCCGATAACGCAATCAATGATTGCGATCGGGTGCCCCGGAATCTTGTTGTTTGCACATCCGCTCTTATCTTTTATCTATTAGCTATTAACTGAAAAAGAACCTCGGCAACGAGGTCTTTTTTTAAAGGTATGATTTCATCGACGGATTCTGCATTTTTGTAATTCGGTTGTTCATTGCATTGTTCAAAAGTGCCGCTCGGGTTATTGCATAGTAGCCGTATTTGTTTCTGATTTTGTCAACCGCACCGTCTAAAACCTCAAATTTTTCAGAGTTTACATCGTCGCAAAAAGAACACTGTAAGTTTTCCATACTCCCAAAACCTGTAAGTGCAACAGTAATGGCACGTATGGGTTCATCATTCCATAACTTGTCAATGAGAAGCTTTGCAACCTTAAATACATCGTTTGTGGAAAAAACGTATCTTGACAGTTTTTTCTGATGGGAAAAGTATTTAAATTCGGAAGATTTGAGTCCCACATAGACCACATTGCAGGAAAAGTTAAGCTCCCGAAGACGCATGCAGGTCTTTTCGCAAAGAGAAAGAGCGTAGTTGTATGCTTCTTCTTTTGTGTAAATATCCTTTGGAAGAGTAAAACCGTTGCTTATACTTTTAACCGGGTCGGGGGTGGTTTTGATTTTTGAAAGGTCAATTCCGTTGGCGTAGTTTTTAAGCAGTATTCCCTGAGATTTAAAGTTGTATTTTAAAATTTCATCATCGGTAAGTGCAAGTTGTTTTATTGTAAAAATCCCCATGGAGTTCAGCTTTTTTCTTGTTTGTCTGCCTACCATAAATAAATCTGAAATAGGCAAATGCCACATTTTTTCGGGTATTTCTTCGGGGAACAGAGTGTGAATTTTGTCAGGCTTTTCAAAGTCTGATGCCATTTTTGCAAGAAGCTTGTTGCTTGAAATTCCTATGTTCACCGTAAACCCAAGATTGTTTTTAATGTCTTCACTTATTTTTCTTGCTCCCTCAAGAGGCTCGCCGAAGTGCATTTCCATATTCGTATAGTCTAAAAAAAGCTCATCAATTGAAAATTTTTCAAGTGCAGGAGAGTAGTTGTTGCAAACCCTGTAAAACTTGTCGGAAAATCTTTCGTAAATTTTAAAATCGGGAGGAACAATAAAAAGTTCAGAGCATTTCGCTCTTGCTTTAAAAAGAGGTTCACCTGTTCTTATTCCGAGTTTTTTTGCGGGAGTTGATGCTGCAAGAACAATTCCTTTTCTTGATTTTTCATTACCGCCTACAACAGAAGGGATTTCTCTTATGTCTTTTTCATAACCGTTTTCAAGCATATCAACAGCAGACCAGGACAAAAACGCTGAATTTACATCAATGTGAAATATAATTTTCTCCATAAATTTATCACCATAATCATTATACACGAACAAATGTTCGTTGTAAAGTTTTTTTTCTAATTTGTTGAACTTTTTAATAATGTATGATACAATATAACGTACGACGATTACATTTTCGGAAGGGGAAAGAAAATGAAAATTTATAATACAATGAACAGATGCAAGGAAGAGTTTATTCCCGTAAATGAGGGTGTTGTAAATATGTATTCATGCGGTCCTACGGTGTATAATTATTTTCACCTT
>CAZMHL010000245.1:0-2562 GCA_964566065.1 uncultured Eubacteriales bacterium | reverse complement strand
AAAGCGACATTTTCTATTCCGCCGCAGTGCGATATAAGCACGTAGTGCTTTTTTAATTGCATAGGATTCCGGAGGAATTTCCTATGCAATTAAAAAGAGCACTGTTTCCACAGTGCTCTAAATTTTTCAACTTATTAACGTTTAGAGTACAATTATTTAACTGTAACTTTAGCGCCTTCAGCTTCTAATTTTTCTTTGATCATGTTAGCTTCTTCTTTAGAAACTGCTTCTTTGATCATCTTAGGAGCTTCGTCTACAACAGCTTTTGCTTCTTTAAGTCCAAGACCTGTTAATTCACGAACAGCTTTGATAACTTTAACTTTGTTTCCGCCAACTTCTGTTAATTCAACGTCGAATTCTGTTTTTTCTTCAACTTCTTCTGCTGGGCCTGCTGCAACTACAACACCTGCTGCTGCGGATACACCAAATTCTTCTTCACATGCTTTTACTAAATCGTTTAATTCTAATACGGATAAACCTTTGATTACTTCAATAATTTCCTGAATTGTCATTTTAAATTTCCTCCATTTAAAAATTTTCTTTAAAAATACCGGCAGATTATGCTGCCACCTGTTTCTGACTCAATCGGATGATTAAGCTTCTTTGCTCTGAGCGATCTGATCGATTACGCGAGCGAAGTTTGCCATTGGGGACTGTAAGCTTCCAAGAAGTTTGGAAAGAAGTTCCTCTCTGGATGGGATTGTAGCAACTGCCTGCATTCCCTTTGCGTCATAGTATGTGCCTTCAATCACGCCTGCTTTTAACTCTAACGCTTTTGCTGTTTTAGCCATCTTAGCTAATACACGGCCAGGAGCTGTTGCATCTTCTTTAGAAATCGCGATTGCTGTAGGTCCTTCTAAGTCTGCTACTAATGGTTCAAACTCTGTACCTGCAACTGCACGTTTGATCATTGTGTTCTTGTAAACTTTGTAGATTACATTAGCTTTTCTTAATTCTGTACGAAGAACTGTATCCTGTTCTACAGTAAGTCCACGATAATCAACTAAAACTGCACCCTTAGCACCATCAAGCTGTTCTTTGATCGCTTCAACGATAGGCTGTTTTAATTCAACTTTTGCCATTTTGGTGTACCTCCTATTTTAATAAGTGTACCGCCGTCTCAATAAAAAAAGCTCCCTGCCTTCCGACAGAGAGCGTGGTTATTCAATGTGAATATCACTACCTCGGCAGGCATATTAACTATTTATGCTTACGCACCTGCTGTCTTCGGACGTCAATACTCGTATAATTTACCATACACCCGGGGTAGTTGTCAACATCTTTTTTCAATTATTTTAAATAAACTATTAAATCCCAATGCAAGTCCTGCAGAAAAAATACTTCCCCACAAAATCTTATTTACATTCAAGGTGCGAAGGCCATCAAAAAGAATTGTCCCAAGCCCTCCGGCGTTAATCATCGCCGCAATCGTGCCGATTCCAACTGTAGATACTACTGCAAGCTGAATACCAGTAAGTAATGCTCTTTTTGCCAAAGGAATACGAATCTTAGTAAGTATCTGCATCTTTGTCATCCCCAATCCAAGTGCCGCCTCCGTAACCGCCGGATCCACACCCCAAAGTCCCGCAAGAAAATTTCGTAAAAGCAAATATTGATTATAAGTAGTCATCACGATTACTGCAGTTGTCATACCAAGACCAGTAACAGGAATCAAAATAGCAAGAAATGCCAGACTCGGTACCGAATATATTACCGAAAAAAACTGAATCATTGCTTCCCCCAACTTAGGTATATAAATCGCAATTACAGTAATGGTTGCTGCGACTAAAAGGGAAAAGAACATCGTAACTCCAACTAACTGAAAGTGTTCCATCAAAGCTTCCAAAAGATCATCATAATGCTTTACGAAATATTCTATCATGATAATTCCTCCCACAGTTTTTCCTGGTCTTTTGCAGAACGAATCAGCTGCTCTACAAACGAATCTGCCGGAGCTTTTACAATCTCCGCCGGCGTTCCAAACTGCACCACACGACCTTCGTTCATAATAATAACTCTTGTACCAAGCTTAAATGCTTCATTAATATCATGAGTTACAAACAGGAATGTTTTTTGAAGACCCTGATGTAATCTTAAAAGTTCTTCCTGAAGACCTGTTCTTGTAATAGCATCTAATGCACCAAATGGTTCATCAAGCAGCATCACTCTCGGTTCTACTGCAAGTGCTCTTGCAAGTCCCACTCTTTGCTGCTGTCCACCGGATAACTGAGACGGATATCGTTTTTTATACTGTTCCGGTTCCAACCCCACCATAGAAAGAAGTTCCTCAGTACGAGTATCTATTTTTTCTTTTTCCCATTTTAAAAGATTCGGAACGACTGCGATATTTTCCTCAATCGTCATGTGTGGAAACAAACCAATCTGTTGGATTACATACCCGATGCCACGCCGCAATTGTACAGGATCTTGCTTCGCTATGTTCTGACCAAACAAAAGGATTTCTCCTTCATTCGGCTCGTAAAGACGATTTACCAATTTTAACAAAGTTGTCTTCCCACATCCGGATGAACCAAGAATCGTAATAAATTCGCCCTCTTTAAT
>CAZMHL010000244.1:0-2582 GCA_964566065.1 uncultured Eubacteriales bacterium | reverse complement strand
CTGCTGAAACACCGCATTCAAGAACGTAAGGAAGTTCCATAATAACACTTTCGATTTCGAAGGGTCCGATTCTGTAGCCTGAGGATTTGATAACATCATCACTTCTGCCAACATACCAGAAGAAGCCGTCTTCATCTTTCCATGCAACGTCACCTGTATGATAATAACCGTCGTGCCAAACCTCGGCTGTTTTTTCTTCATCGTGGTAATAACCTGTGAACAATCCGCAGGGAGCTCCGTCTTTAACATTAATACAGATTTCGCCCGATTCACTTGTTTTAACTGGATTTCCGTCTGCATCAAGAAGCTCAACGTTATAAATCGGAGCAGGTTTACCCATTGAACCGATTTTATGAGGTTTACCGATAAGGTTACCGATAATCATTGTACTTTCTGTCTGACCAAAGCCCTCTAAAATCTGAAGTCCTGTTGCTTTTTCAAATTGTCTGTAAACTTCAGGATTAAGCGCCTCACCTGCTGTTGTCATATGTTTAACAGATGATAAATCGTATTTTGCAATATCCTGTTTAACCATCATACGAAGCATTGTAGGTGGTGCACAGAAGGTTGTAATTCCGTATTTAGCAAACATTGGCAAAATATCTGCTGCATCAAATCTGTCAAAGTCATAAACAAAAATTGCACCCTCGGCAAGCCACTGACCGTAAAGTTTCCCCCACATTGCCTTTGCCCAGCCGGTATCTGAAATTGTAAAGTGAAGTCCGTCGGGGTCAACTGTGTGCCAGTATTTAGCTGTATGGAAATGACCAAGTCCGTATTTATGATTATGAGTTGCGATTTTAGGATAACCTGATGTACCTGAAGTGAAGTACATAAGAAGTGTATCATCACCGCATGGTGAATCTTCGGTTCGGTTAAAGTGTGTGCTGAAACGAACGTATTCTTCATCAAAGTTTCTCCATCCGTCTCTGTTTTCTCCAACTATGATTTTATTAACAAGTTCAGGACACTTTTCGGCAGCGATTTCAACCTGATGAGCAGTGTCGCCGTCAGAAGTACAGATAATTGTACTTACACCCGCTGACTTAAATCTGTATTCAAAGTCGTGTTCCTGAAGCTGATTAACTGCCGGAATTGCAATTGCACCAAGCTTATTAAGACCAATCATTGCAAACCAGAACTGATAATGTCTTTTAAGAACGAGCATTACCTTATCTCCCTTTTTAATACCAAGAGATGCAAAGTAGTTTGCACACTGAGCTGATGCTTTTTTGATATCTGTAAATGTAAATCTTCTTTCAACCTTATTTTTATCTATATGAAGAAGTGCAAGTTTTTCAGGCTCGCGCTTTGCAAGTTCGTCAACAAGGTCAAAAGCAAAGTTAAACTTTTCTGTATTTTTGAACTTAATTGATGTCGGTGTTCCGTCTTCATCTTCTACTACATCAATAAAGTTATGATAAACTCTCTGTTTATCATCTCTTACAGGTGCACCGATTACATTTTTGGTAACCATTTCTTTTGCTTCGGGAACTGCATTCTCATCAGCTTCAATAACTATAGCATAAAAATGACAGTCTTTTCCGTTAACAGCTACCATTCCGTGAGGAGTATTACTATCATAATAAATGCTGTCTCCCGGACCGAGTACTTCCTTATGTTCACCGACCTGAACCATAAGATTACCATCAATAACAATATCACATTCCTGACCTGCATGAGTTGTAAGTTCAATATCTTTGCCTACGGCATCCTCATTATAAACACTTTGAACATACAATGGTTCTACAGTACGGTTTTTAAAAGCATATGCAAGGTTAAAATAAGTCATTCCATGCGCATTTGCGATTTTCTGACCCGCTCCCGCACGGGTAACCGTATAAGATTTAAGATTAGGGCTGTAACCTTCAATAATATCGGTAACGTTTACCTTAAGAGTCTGTGCACATCTGTAAATAAAAGCAAAGTTAAGGTCTTTTTCCCCGTTTTCACATCTGATGTATTCTTCAACAGATACACCTGTTTTTTCAGCCATATATTCAGGTGAATAGTTTTCGATTTCCCTTAATCCCCTGATACGGCCGGCCATCTCTTTAATTTTCAAATCAAGTACTTTATCCATATTTCTCTCCTCCGTTAGTTTCTCTTCGGAACAAAAAAATACTCGTCCCAAAGAATCATAACTTTGAGACGAGCGCTTAAATTTCAAACACCCGCGGTACCACTCAAATTGCGATATAAACCGCCACTTCAGAATCTGTCAATTCCTATGCACTGACGCAGCATTCTCGGGAAGGTTCTACTTGCAAATGCTTTCTTCCTTCCGGCTCGGAAGCTACAAACACTAAAGTCCATCCTATGGCTCGCACCAACCGCCACTTCTCTCAAAGGACCCACTAAAGCACACTCTTCGTCAACGCCTTTTATTCAATTCCCGATAATTATATCATATAATAATACAATTTGTCAAGTGATTTGTCTTTTGAATAAAAATTCCAAATTATCATTGACTAAAAATCAGTTTTAAGGTATAATGTTATCTGTTCCATTGAAAAATAGTTAAATTTGCGGATGTGGCGGAATTGGCAGACGCGCATGGTTCAGGTCCATGTGAAAGCAAT
>CAZMHL010000243.1:0-2595 GCA_964566065.1 uncultured Eubacteriales bacterium | reverse complement strand
AGCTTGTAAGCTCATAAAAGATACCGCCCGGAATTTCCTTTGTGTTATAGCTCCATGTGTCCGGGTATTTCTGACCATTAAGTTTAACGTTATTTCCTTTGGTTTCATATTATGATATGAACGGAGGTTTTTAGTTGAATTTATTAAATTTAAGGTCACTTATGAAAATGCGCCCTCATGCAGAGGCTACAATAATAGGCAGTGCAGAATATCCGGATATAAAGGGAAATGTATATTTCTTTCAGACACAGTATGGTGTAATTGTTCTTACACAGGTAAACGGATTGCCGTCAGGCCGGGCAAAATGCAACAAGCCGGTTTTTGCTTATCACATTCACAGCGGCAGCAAATGCATCGGTGATGAAACTGACAGTTTTTCAGGTGCGATGACACACTACAATCCCAACAACTGCTCTCACCCTTATCATACAGGAGATATGCCGCCTCTTTTTGGAGCAAACGGCAATGCCTTTTCTGCATTTCTTACAAACAGATTTAATATAAAAGAGATTATTGGCAAAACTGTTATAATTCATTCTGCGCCTGATGATTTCAAAACCCAGCCATCGGGCAATTCGGGCAGTAAAATCGCCTGCGGAGAAATTAAAAAAAGACGTTAAAAACGGTGAACCAAAGTTCGCCGTTTTTTTATAAAGGGGTATATCCTGTTAATTCTATTAATTTTTGTCCCTGCTTATCTGTTATCCAATTCACAAGTTTTTTTACATTTTCACTTGCATCTTTTCGGGTAACAGCGTAAAAGTAAGATGAAATCGGATAAGTTCCGTTTTCCACATTTGTAATATCAGGATAAACGCCGTTAATGCTAAGCAGTTTTATCTGTTTATTCTTGACCATTTGTGTTGAATAAAATCTGAACGAATAACCTATTGCATTTTTATAATTTCTGTAATCCGCGGTTTTGGTAATAATTCCTCCCATTCCTCCGATTACATCTTCTTTTGGTGGAGACATAAGTTTTTTGTCTGCCATAAGTCTTAAAAGTGCACTCTGGCTTCCGCTCCCCTCGTCTCTCTGGAAAGCTTTTATTTTGCCGAGATTGTTGACACCAAGCTCATTCCAGTTTGTTATTTCTCCCGAGTAAATTTCCCGAACCTGTTCAACAGTAATGTCATTTAAAGGATTTTCCGCATTCACAAAAAATACAAATGCTTCTTTTCCTATAGGTGTATACTCAAGTTCAACTCCGTTTTCTTCCGCAAATTTTTTCTGTTCATCAGAAGGACCTGCAACAAAAACGACATCTGCTTCGCCTGTTACAATTTTATAGTACGCATTTGTTGTAGTAGTACAGGTTATGTATTCGCTGTAGGGTTTATCCTTTGTTTCAGTTATGACCTCTGAAGGATAAACTGCACGTGCAAATGCGGAATACACAGGATAAAGTGCAGTTGCTCCGTCCATTTTCGGAAGCTTTTCAGTTAATTTCAGTGTTGATTCTTCATTAAGCTCCGCTACCATTCCCATATCGTTATAAGGTGTATAATCATAAAGCAGATTATCGCTCTCCGAAAATTTCGGAATGTTGTTGTGATAAGCTTTATATGAACAATAACCAAATGTTGATATAAGACATATACCGACACACACGCAAACAGGGATATACACTGCTTTTTTCTTCAGAACTCCCCAGAGTGATGCTCCCAAGGAAATCATAACAATAAGTGCCAAAATCACAAGTATCGTTGAATAAAATGGTGCATCAACCGTTGAAAAAGCAAGCATCAAAGATGCAATCAGCACTCCAAACGCCAACAAGGCCCCAACACTTAAAAGTACAAGAACCTTTCCTGCTACTGCATTTTTTTTAGATACAATTATTATTACAGCAATGACAAGAATTGCCAAACCTATAATTTTAACACTCAAAGGGATACCTCCTCTGCGTATCTTACCGTTTCCATAGCGTCTTTTGCGTATTTATCTGCATCTATGCTCTTGGCATATTCTTCCGTAAGCACCGCTCCGCCAACTACAATTTTACACCAGGGAGCTTTTTCCCTCAACTGTTTTATTGTTTCCTCCATTGCAGGAACAGTTGTTGTCATAAGTGCGCTCAAGCCTACAAGCGGTGAATTAAGCTTTACAACCTCATCAACTATAGTTTCGGGAGGAACATCTTTTCCAAGGTCATGCACATTAAAGCCGTAATTTTCAAGAAGAAGCTTTACAATGTTTTTACCGATATCGTGTATATCTCCTTTAACGGTGGCAATTACAAAATCGCATTTACCGCCTGCTGATTCTTTACTGCCTGCCATTGCTTCCTTTATTTTTTCAAAAGCACTTTTGGCCGCCTCGGCACTCATAAGAAGCTGAGGAAGATATACCTTTCCTTTTTCGTAATCGTTACCTACCAAATCAAGTGCAGGAACAATTTCTTCCTGAACTATTTCAAGGGGAGCTTTATTTTCAAGCATTTGTTTGCAGATTTCTCCCGCTTGTTCTTTGAGTCCTTTAATTACACTTTCTTTTAAAGTTACGTTAACGTCTGATTTTACTGCTGTGTTTTCCTCTTTGTTTTCCTGCATAAATGAAATATATTCAGCGCAGTCTTCATCAAGTGAGTGAAGA
>CAZMHL010000242.1:0-2596 GCA_964566065.1 uncultured Eubacteriales bacterium | reverse complement strand
CCACATAATCTAAATTATGTGGTATCAGTTTGTATTGCTCGGGAGAAATATTTACAAATATAAGTCACCAAAGATAAGAATATAATTATAAAAGTATAACTTTAAGACCAATGAAAACTATAATTCTACAACATTGGTCTGTTTTTTGCGCCTTTTTGTCGAAAAAGATAAAATTAAGAAATTTGAAATGAAGTGTTGACAAACACAAAATACAATGTTACAATACATATACAAAATTTATGTAAATATATATTTTTGTACCACATAATTTAGATTATGTGGCAATTCGGATTCGCTGACTCTTGCAGTAACGACATTAATATTAAGCAACATCAATCATTTAACAATCAAGGAGGGCATTAAAGTATGATTGAACAGGAAATCTACACAAAAACAATTTTGATTTTGATAATTCTTCTGATATTAGTACTTATATTGAAGTACTATGTAAATATCGTTATTCCGTTGAATGAAGAAAAAAAGTACATAAAGTCTGAAATCGGCCGCACATCAGGCAATGAAAGAAAGCATTGGCAACGTAGACTACGACATATTTATTTCTTATATATTCCGATATTAGGAAAGCATTTACTTAAGTTCATCAAATAATTCCTGATATCCCCCAAGATAACGGAATTTTTTTGATATTTACAGCTTTTAAGTTGTAATAATTCTCCTCAAGACAGCTGCACTTTGCGGCTGTCTTTTATTACGAACACATCTTATTTCACAACACTATATTCGTTGACATCCCATTTAATATGTGTTAAAATGTTTATTTGCAGGCTTAATATACAATAGTGCCTGATGTTTAATTAGTATTTACGGAGGAAAATATGAATCTTACATTTAGTTTCTTTTTTAACAGCATTTTACTTGGGGTTGGTCTTGCAATGGATGCATTTTCAGTTTCTCTTGCAAATGGTCTCAATGAATCTTCAATGAAACACAGAAAGATGTTTGGAATTGCAGGTCTGTTTGCTTTTTTTCAGGCGTTAATGCCTATGACCGGCTGGATTTGCATACACACTATTCTGCAGTATTTTAAATCATTCGAAAAACTTATCCCATGGATTGCTCTTATTCTTCTTTTGTATATCGGAGGTTCAATGATTATTGAAGGAATTAAGAACAGCGAAAATGATTCGGAAAAACCGGGTGTTGGCTTTCTTGCTTTGTTAGTTCAGGGAATCGCAACATCAATTGATGCGTTATCAGTAGGCTTTACTATTGCTGACTATGATTTAAAATCAGCGCTGCTTGCTTCTTTAATAATTGCAATTGTTACATTTTTTATTTGCATGGCAGGAATTATAACAGGCAAAAAAGCAGGTACAAAGCTTTCAACAAAAGCCGGCATTCTCGGCGGTTGCATCCTTGTTTTTATAGGTCTGGAAATATTTATAACAAGCTGGCTTTAATTCCCTTATATTATTTCTTTTTATGAATTGACAGTATACGCTTTTCCTAGTATAATAACCATAGGTTGAGTATATAAAAATACATAGCAATGTAAAACAGAAAGGAAAAATATTATGAGAAAATTACTTGCACTTATTTTATCGGCCGTAATCGTTCTTACTCTTGTATCCTGCGGCAAAAAACCTGCAGATACAGACATCAATGATGTTGCAGAACCTGAACAGGAAATAATTGTTACTGACGAAAATCCGGCAGAAGAAAAAGAAGATAAAACAGAAAACAAAAAAGACAACAAAACTGAAGAAAAGCCACAGGTAACCCCCGAAAACAAACCGGAAGTTAAACCTGAAACAACTCCCGAAGCTAAGCCTGAAACTCCTGATAACACAGCAAAAACACCGGGACAGACACTTCTTGCTGATTTTAAAGCAAAAGCAGCTTCTCACTCAACTGCTGCATCTCTTGCTGAAGCACTTGCAGCAAACCCGATTCTTCCCTTTGCTGCCGGAGCTATGCCTGTTGAACCGGGACTTCTTTCAGGTTTTGGTAACACCGAGATCAAAGGTTTTAAAGAAGGTGCTATGTTTGCACCTTTCATCGGTTCAATTCCCTTTGTAGGTTATGTATTCATCCTTGAAGACGGTGTATCTGCTTCTTCATTTATCTCAACATTAGACAGCAATGCAGACCTTCGTTGGAACATTTGTGTTGAAGCAGACGAAAAAGTTTCAGGAAGTGTCGGAAACAAAGTATTCTTTGTAATGAGTCCTAAAGCTTTTGAAGAATAATTGTATCATTGGTTAAATTATGAAACGGACGCTATACAACTTGCGCCCGTTTTTTATGGAAAAATTTAAAGGAGTGATATGCTTGCTGTTTTCAAGTATCCCATTTTTATACTACTTTCTCCCCTGCGTTTTGTTGCTGTATTTCGCAGCACCAAAATTTCTGAAAAACTCTGTTCTTTTGATTTTCAGTCTTGGTTTTTATGCCTGGGGCGAACCAAAATATGTATTCCTTATGCTTGCGACTGTGGGTGTTTGTTATCTTTTAGGTCTTTTGATTGAAAAGTTTAATGGCACTCGCCTTTCTACACTGTTTGTAAGCTTGTCTGTGATTTTTTGTTTATCCATACTTGGATATTTCAAATATGCTGATTTCTTTATTACAAACT
>CAZMHL010000241.1:0-2613 GCA_964566065.1 uncultured Eubacteriales bacterium | reverse complement strand
CCTACGTGTTTGAATATTTATTTACAGAAAATGATTATTGAGACAGCCCCTTTTTTACATTCTATGAAGGGATAGGAAAAATGCCCGAAAGAAATAGGAAAAATTGTTCGAGGTGGACAAATTGAACCCGAAGTCGTACAAAGGTACGACGGGTTCGGTGAAATTTGTTCGCATTCGGGCAATTTTAACATTTCTTAACCAAGTTTTAATTCGTGGACATCCCTCTGTATTTGTTTATCATTTTCAATATAATCAAGAATTTCACCGGGATTATCGCTGTAGAAATAAAGGTCTCTGCAGTTTTCCCTTATAAATCTTTCTTTCATTGAAACTTCAAGAAAAGCTTCAAGATGTTCGTAGTAACCGTTGATGTCATAAATAACAATAGGCTTTGAATGTCTGCCAAGCTGTTTTAAGGTAAGCACCTGAAAGAATTCTTCAAAGGTTCCCATTCCCCCGGGGCAAACTAAAAATGCATCTGCCTCATTTTCCATTCTTGTTTTTCTCTCTGCCATTGTATCGGTATATATAAGCTGAGTACATTTGTCAAAAATTGCTTCAATTTCTTCGTCACGGAAAAATTTTGGAATAACACCGAAAATTTCACCGCCCGCACGGTGAACACCTCTTGCAGCAGCACCCATAAGTCCGCTTCCGCCTGCGCCGAATACAAGACTGTGTCCTCTTTTTACCATTGTTTCTCCAAGCTTTTCAACGGCTTCAATATACGATTTATCTATTTCATTGCTTGCCGCTCCGAATACACATATTTTCATAGCAAATCAGCTCCTTATTTTACGATTTTTTATATTTTACCACCAATTCAAAAAATATGCAAATAAAGGGTGCAATTGCACCCTTTATTTTAGAAAGTTATGTGAATTATTTTTCTTTTTCCGTCATTTTCAAAAGAAAAGTCCGCATAGTCTGAATTTCTTACCTTTGTATTTTTAAATTCAACTTCTTTGGAATTAACAAGAATTTTTGAAGCTTTTTTACCCTTTGGCATATATATATGGCAGTTTACAATTTCAGATGGAGCTGTAAGCTCAAACACCATTGATTCATCATCCATTCTGAAAAGAGTTTCAACAAAGCAATCGGAAACCTCATAGCCAGTGTTGTATCTTATTTCGCTTATACCTGTAACTGCCCATCTTGGAGAGAAGTCAAGAACTCTGTATTTTGTGTCTGCATCCTTTATTCCGGCAAGTCCTCTGTCGATTGAGTCTATTATTGCGGCGGCACTCCATCCGCAGGGACCTCCCGCCTGATTTTCTCCCGTCTGCGGATCATAAAGGAAATGAATTCCCATATCCCTTATAACAAGGTCGCGGAGTCTGTTTAAAATATCCCAGCCGTATTCTTCAAAGCCGTATTCAAAAGTCCCTTTTGCAAGTTCACCTGCTACAAAGGATGCAATTCCTCCGTTTATATAATAATTCTTTTCACATTTTCCAAAATTTTCATAGGGCGGATTTACCGAAAACCATTCTGAAAAGCAATCGGTGATGTCTTTTCTTCTTAAGTATTCCTCAATAACCTTTTCACCCTGTTCCTGAGTAAACACACCTCTGTTAAGAGCATAGGCATTTGAAAGGGAAAGCCTTTTTTCTTCAAGATTGTCAATACCCTCGTGATTTAAATGCACCTGATGAGTGTAAAAATCACCATTCCAGCAATATTTATCAAGATTTTCTTTAAGCTCTTTTGCACGTTTTTCCCATTCAAGTGCCTTTTCTTCATTGCCGAATTTACGATTAAGCCACGAAAGGTTGTTCATTGCATTGATAACGCCCGTGTTGTCCCCATGCATTATTGACATTCTTGAATCGGAATAAATTTTTCTGTCTTTACCTCCTCTGTCAGGGTCAAAATCCCATGTATCAATTGTAAATACTCTTTTTATAAGTCCGTGTTCTTTGTCAAATCTATCCTTGTCACTTGTTACAAAGTCTATTCCCTTTTCAAGCTTTGGCAACGCCTTTTTAATCCATTCATCATCACCTGTTGCCTTGTAAATATTCACACAAGCTTCAACCATTAAATATTCAATATCGTTTTCAAGCTCTATTCTTGAAAGACCAAGTCCTGTTCCCTCAAGCTTTTTAATAAAATCCTCGCTACCCATTGCGCCCGATACATGAACATTATCATGCGCCGCCGTTATTTCATAGAAAAAACCTCTTTCGTGTTGTTGCTCAAGCATAAAATCAACATAGCTCTTTAAATCATATTCCCAGTGTTTATAGCCTTTCATTTCGTGGATATGGTCACGAAGCCAGTTAATACAGGCGGTTATTCTTTTGCCGTTTATAAAAAACACACGGCGGTCTCTCTGAACGGTGTGTCTCAGTACAAGCGTAAACCTTGCCCAGGAACGGTTAATTCTTTTTGCCGACTCAACTGTTGCAAGGTTAAGCGCCTCATCATCATTTGTAAGCATACAGGGAATTCCAAGCTCCCCTAAATTATAATCACCGTGTTCCTGTGACGGAAGATTACATTCGTGTTTATTTTCAAGCATCAGATCATCTCCTTATTATAAAGGATATAGCATAATCTTACTGTGTTATAGCATATTTTTACTGTTTTTTAGTCTGTTTTTACGAA
>CAZMHL010000240.1:0-2616 GCA_964566065.1 uncultured Eubacteriales bacterium | reverse complement strand
GTATTCATCAAAAGTTGTTGGTAATGCAATATTATTTTCTTCAAATAAAGCTTTGTTAAAGTAGCAACCTTCAAACCAGCTGATTCCCGGTAATGCATACACATTTCCATCATAGCTATATAATCTTGTACCTGCATCAGAGTAAAGAGCTCCAAGATCATTTACTGGTTCTAAGTAACCAAGTCTTGCATGTTTTAATGCGGAACCTGGAGATTCACAGATAATGTCTGGACCTTCTTCTGCTGAAAGCTGTGTATCGATAATTGTGTCGTAGTTTGAATTATCGATGAACTGGAATTCAATTTCCGCTTCTGGCACTTTTTCAGCAAGATAATCGAGTAATGTCTGAACAGTATCTTCACTGTTCCAATAACTCATACGGATTTTAGTTTTTTCTGTAGAAGTTTCAGCACTTTCAACACTTTCAGTTTCTGCTGCTTCTGGAGCTGTTGCTTCTTCAGAAGTGCCGCTTCCGCAACCAACTACAAGACTTGCAGTCATTGCAACACAAAGCAGTGCACTAATGATTTTCTTTTTCATGGTAATACCCTCCCTTTGTTTTGATAGTTTCATTATAATTTCTGCGATTTTTTATTAAAATTGAACATTTTTTAGAAACCTTGTACTTTTTTAAGAAAAAAGTATCAGACCTTCCAAGCCTGATACTTCATTCGTTGTTATTCTTTTATCATAGGTTCTTTCCCTAATTGTACTGTAAAACATACCAGATTTTCTTCTGTTACCTTCGCAAACAATCCACAATTTATATCTTTGTAATACATACGGATTCTTTCACGAATATTATATATTCCATAACCTTTTCCTGGTGTTGTTAGTATTTTTTCAATAGCTTCTTTCTCTACTGCCGGTCCATTGTTGTAGATATTGAATATTAAATATTCTTCATCACACTTATATTCAATTCTTACCAGTCCTTTCGTATCGTCATCACAGTAGTCCACACCATGGATAATTGCATTTTCTACAATTGGCTGTAAAAGAAAGTTCGGCATCTCATATTCAAGCCCTTTTTTGTCCAACAAATATTCGATATCAAACTTGTCCTCATGGCTCCTGCTCTGTATTTCAAGATAAGATTTAATATTGTCTAATTCATTCTTTACAGTTGTTATCTGTTTTCCGCCATTTAAGGTTGTACGGTAGAATTTTGCAACTAATCCGGTAATATCTGCAATTTCATCCTGTTCAGCCCGAATGGCTTTCCATTTGATACTGGACAGGCAATTATATAGAAAATGTGGATTGATCATTGCCTGAAGTGCTTTCAATTCTTCTGCTCTTTTTTCAAGACCGAGCTGATACATTTCTTCCATCATGTCCCGGATTCTTCTGCTCATTTTCACAAAACTACTTTCCACAGTACCTATTTCATCCGTAGAATGCGTATGTAATTCCACATTAAAATCCCCGGAACTTACCTGTTCAGCTAACTCCTTTAATTTCAGTATTCTTGAACTAAGTAATTTGGAAATCATACTAATCAATACAGTTACTGCTATAAGACATATAAGCATAATCCCTGCTGTTGACTCTATGATTTTCATCATTTGATCAGAAATTTCCTCTTTGTCAACAAAATATGCCATTTTCCATCCATTCATTAATGGTGCAGAAACTGAAAGCATATATTCATCTGTTTCGTAGTTTCCTGATTCAGCTTCATTAAGCACAAAATCAGTAATTTTCTTATTTAATTCCGTGTCTGATATCTGCTTTTCTTTAATAACCACTCCGGATTGATCTATCAGAAGCACCCCATTGTTTAAAAATTTTGACTGAGTAACCGGTTTACAAAAATTTTCAGGATATACTTCCAAAGTCATTAACCCGATTGGTTGTGATGAAGTTTCTGCATCTAAAAGTACTCTGGTAGCAAAGATTTTACCTTCTTCAAAAAACCAATGGGTCTTAAAGTTCATCTTATTTTTTTCATACCATTCTTTTCTCTCATATTCTGCCATTGGATTCAAAAAGCTTCCAATTCCCTGATGTATATACGGAGAATAGATTTTTATTCCTTTGATGTTATCATCACTGGTTATGAAATACCAAAATACAGGCTCAACACTCTGAGTAAGTTCTTCCGCAAGCCCTGTTACATCACTCATCCCATCTTGAAGTTTCTCGCGGAATTTACTGTTATAGGACAAATATTTTATATTGTCATTTTCACGTTGTATGTTACTGTTTAGACTATATGACATTGAGGAAATATTTGTTTCAATTGTTTGTTTTGTCTGATCCAGCAGGTTTTCGGTAGAAATATGATAAGAGTATACACCTAACCCAAGGATTGGCAATAAAACCAGAAACAAGTAGCTTAAGACAAGCTTTGTTCTAATTGAAGCTTTTCCGTAATACCAATTCCATATCTTTTTCATAACTGTTCCCTATACTGTTTCGGAGTTACACCATGGTAATTCTTAAATAACCTGTTAAAATACGATTGATTTTCATAGCCGCAAGCTTTACCAACCTGTATAATTTTCATGTCATTATCTTCAAGGAACTTTCGAGCCTTGGACATCTTAATATCTGTGATATATTTAATCAATGACTGACCTGTTTCCTGCTTAAAAATAAAACTCACATATG
>CAZMHL010000239.1:0-2618 GCA_964566065.1 uncultured Eubacteriales bacterium | reverse complement strand
TTTATCAGAGCTATTCCTTACAACTTCTATGCTTTCCTTACAATTGCCATGATGATTACAATCACATTTATGAAATATGACTTCGGTCCAATGAGAAAGCACGAAAAAGCCGCAGCAGCAGGTGACCTTTTCTCATCATCTGATGCAGACAAATTCAAAGCTCTTGAAAACGAAGAAGGAAACACAAAGGGTAAGGTTATTGACCTTGTTCTTCCTGTTGTCGTTCTTATCATTCTCTGCGTACTCGGTATGATTTACTCAGGCGGATTCTTTGACGGAGAAAGCTTTATTGATGCTTTTGCTAACTGTGATGCTTCTGTAGGTCTTGTATTCGGTTCATTCGGCAGCCTTGCATTCACAATCATTTACTTCTGCTTAAGAAGAGTTCTTACATTCAAAGACTGCATGGAAGCTATTCCTGAAGGCTTCAAGGCGATGATTCCTGCCATTATGATTCTTACATGTGCGTGGACTCTTAAATGTATGACAGACAGCCTCGGTGCTGCAGAATATATTGCAGGTGTTGTTAATGCTACAGCATTTATCAATTTCCTCCCTGCAATTATCTTCCTTATTGCAGTCGGACTTTCCTTTGCAACAGGAACATCATGGGGAACATTCGGTATTCTTATTCCGATTGTTATCGCAGCATTCGGCGGATTCGGCGAAATGACAATTATTGCAATTTCTGCTTGTATGGCAGGTGCGGTTTGCGGTGACCACTGTTCACCAATTTCAGATACAACAATTATGTCATCTGCAGGTGCACAGTCTAACCACATCAACCACGTTACAACACAGCTTCCTTATGCAACGCTTGTTGCAGGCGTATCATTCGTTTGCTACGTGATTGCAGGCTTTGTTCAGAACTGGTACATTATGCTTCCTGTTTCAATTGTTCTTATGATTGCAACACTCTTTGTAATCAGAGCAATCAATCCTGACAAGGAAGCGTAAAAAAGTCCCGAAATTCACCTCTGCCCCACAGGGCAGAGGTTTTTTTGTATTTTGACTCATAAATATACAGTTCTTTTGCATTAAAATACATTTGTTTTGAAAAATTATGCGAAAAAAGCTTGACAAATGGGTGGAAATGGTGTATAATTTTGCATTATTATGTATGAAAGGTGTCATTTGTTATGATTAAAGTGTTTATAGACGGAAGTGCAGGAACAACGGGACTTCGTATTTTCGACAGACTTTCGCAGAGAGATAACATTTCTCTTATAAAGCTCCCCGAAGAGCTTCGTAAAGACGTTTCTGCAAGACGCGATGCCATAAACTCATCAGATATTGTTTATCTTTGTCTGCCCGATGATGCGGCAAGAGAAGCGGTAACTCTTCTTGAAAATAAAAACACAACAATAATTGATACCTCAACAGCGCACAGAACCGAAAGCGGATGGACTTACGGCTTTGCCGAAATAAAGGGACAGAGAGAAAAAATTAAAAATGCAAATTTAATCTCAAACCCCGGCTGTCACGCCAGCGGATTTATAGCTCTTGTTCAGCCTCTTGCTGATTGCGGAATAATTAAAAAAGATGCAAATCTTTCCTGTTTTTCATTAACCGGTTACTCAGGCGGAGGAAAGAAAATGATTGCAGAATATGAGGACGAAAACAAAAACGTTCTTTTAACCGCCCCGAGACAGTACGGTCTTACACAGCAGCACAAGCATTTAAAAGAAATGGTTAAAATTACAGGCATTGAAAATGCTCCCGCATTCTGCCCCGTTGTTGCAGACTTTTACAGCGGTATGGAGGTAACAGTTCCTCTCTTTGCAAAGGATATCAAAGGAAACATCAACGATATCAAAGATACATACAAGGCGCTTTACACCGAAAACATAATCCATTTTGACGAAAACGCCGACGAAAGCGGATTTTTATCTGCGGCGGCATTCTCGGGATTTGATGATATGCAGATTTCCGTTGCAGGAAATGACGAGAGAATAATTTTAACCGCACGCTATGACAACCTTGGAAAAGGTGCATCGGGCGCGGCAATACAGAATATGAACATCAGACTCGGCTTAAAAGAAGCAGAGGGCTTGAACATAAAGGAGATTTAACAATGAAAATAATTAACGGCGGTGTTTGTGCCGCAAAAGGATTTAAAGCAAACGGAGTACATTGCGGAATAAGAAGAAACCGTACAAAAAGAGATATTGCTCTTATCGTTTCCGAAACAAAAGCATCCGCTGCTGCGGTTTACACAACAAACCTTGTAAAAGGAGCTCCTCTTACAGTTACAAAAAAACACATTGCTGACGGTTATGCGCAGGCGGTTATCTGCAACAGCGGAAACGCCAACACCTGTAATGCCAACGGTATTGAAATTGCAGAGCAGATGAGCGGTCTTCTTGCAAAAGAACTCAACATTTCAGCAGACGATGTTGTTGTCGCATCAACAGGCGTAATCGGTCAGCCTCTTGACATCACTCCTATTAAAAACGGAATTCCGTCACTTGTTGAAGGCTTAAGTGAAAATGGCGGAGAATTTGCCGCAGAGGGAATTATGACAACCGACCTTGCAAAGAAAGAAATTGCCGTTGAATTTGAAATCGGCGGTAAGGTTTGCAGAATGGGCGGTATTGCCAAGGGAAGCGGTATGATTC
>CAZMHL010000238.1:0-2621 GCA_964566065.1 uncultured Eubacteriales bacterium | reverse complement strand
TGTTTCAATCTGGCTCGGGAATACGTTAACGCCTCTGATAATAAGCATATCGTCAGTTCTTCCCATTGGTTTTGCCATTTTTATAAGTGTGCGTCCGCAGGAGCATTTCTTTCTTGAAAGAACACAGATGTCACGGGTTCTGTAACGAAGCAGCGGAAATGCTTCTTTGTCAAGAGATGTAAATACAAGTTCACCCTTGCTACCTTCAGGAAGAACCTCGCCTGTGTCAGGGTCAATGATTTCAGCCAGAAAATGGTCTTCGTTAACGTGCATACCTGTCTGCTCTGAGCATTCAAAGGAAACACCGGGACCTGAAGTTTCTGTAAGACCGTAGATATCATACGCCTTGATTCCGAGGCTTTCTTCGATACCCTTTCTCATTTCTTCTGTCCAGGGTTCTGCACCAAAGATACCTGCTTTAAGAGGAATCTGGTCAGGTGTATAGCCTTTTTCTTTTAATGATTCGCCGATATATGCCGCATAAGACGGTGTACAGCAAAGGATTGTCGCTTTAAGGTCTGTCATAAACTGAATCTGTCTGTCAGTGTTACCTGAAGACATAGGAAGTGTAAGACAGCCTACTCTGTGAGATCCGCCATTAAGTCCGGGGCCACCTGTAAACAAGCCGTAGCCGTAAGCAACCTGACAAACGTCTTCTTCAGTTCCGCCTGCCGCCATAATTGCACGTGCACAGCAGTCTTCCCACAAATCAATATCATTCTGGGTATAGAACGCAACTACACGGCGTCCTGTTGTACCCGAGGTTGACTGAATTCGAACACACTCTGAAAGCGGTTTTGCAAGCAAACCGTAAGGATAAGCATCACGAAGGTCTGCCTTTGTTAGGAAAGGAAGCTTATGTAAGTCTTCAATACCCTTGATATCTTCGGGTTTTACTCCCTTTTCATCCATTAAATTTCTGTAGTATTCCACGTTTTCATAAACGTGTTTCACCTGTTTAACCAGTTTTTCCGACTGAAGCTTTTTGATTTCTTCAACAGGCATGGTTTCAATTTCTTTCTGATAATAACGCTGTTCCATTTTTTCATCGCCTTCTTTATTATATAAATATATACACTTATACTTTATCAGTTTAAAACAAAAAAGTCAATGCATATTTTTAAATTTTAACAACATATTTATACATTATTCAACTTTTGCTTAAGAGTATCGGCAAGAAGAATGAAAATAAAAGCAAGCGCTCCCCGCAAAAGAGTAAACAAAGGGCAAATCTGCCCATAAATTTTAATGGCATCATACTGTAGTCCCACACATCCATTTTTAAAACAATGTATTTTACAGCAGAAAAAGAAATATACAAAAAACGGCAGAGATAATTTCTGCCGTCAAATTGTTGTAACGAAAAACAAGCTCTTAAAAATCTGCACTTTTACAAGTAACATCTGATATCCACCGCAAGTTTTTCCTCGAGATTTATAAGCTTTTTTGTTATATCCTTTGAAACCTCGTCTGCGGCTTTATATTTATTAAGATATTTGTTCAATGATTTTACACCCATATTGCACCCGTCGGTCATCAGATCCGCAATTGTGTTATCGGAATCATCCATTGCAATCATTACGTTTGTTTTCATCCAGGACATTCCTTTGGCAATAGCGGCGGGGTCTTTGCCTTCGTCGTGATACTCTCTTAAAAGCCTGTCAATTTCATCGTCAAGCTTTTCGTGTTCATCTCTGCATTTTTCAAGCAACTCTTTAAATTTTTCATTTCTTACATTATCAAGAATATCCGATATTGAAGTTATTCCCATTTTCACACCCGCATCACATTCGCGAAGAAGTTTTACTGTATCTTTTTCAATCATGCATTTTCATTCCTTTCTCTAGATACAATAAGTATTTCCCGATTTTAAAATTTAATGAGAACTTTTAAAATATTTTTTATATAGATCAGCAGAAACACGCCGAGAAGCGGAAAAATTGCCGCTGTAAGCATTCCGCATTTCATATCAATCTGTTCTGCGGATATTGAAAGCGTCGCACTCAGCTCAGCTGCCCGGTTACTTGCCGAAACCGCATCAACAACAACGCCTGGCATCTGTGGTGCAACGGACGCGCCGAAATTGCAGAACAAAAAGCAAAACTCAAAAATGCACAATAACACAAGTGGCACGGACACCTAACACCTCATCCGTCAAACCTTTGGTTTGCCACCTTCCCCTCAAAGGGGAAGGCATTTCCGTGCCGTAGCTTTTGGTGTATTAAATTTTGATACGCCGGAAACAAAAAAGGGCTTTGTCCCACAGTTGAAGATGAAAAATTGTGGTCAAAATCATATTTTTGCAAAATTTGAAGCAAAACAAAACCTCAGAAACCGCTTGGCTACTGAGGTTTAAGGTGGTCGGGATGACAGGATACATCCGCTTTGCGTATGTCAAGCTCGCCCACCCAAGCCGCAGGCTTCGGTACCTGGCTCCGCTTCACAGAGCTAAAAACGATTATCTATCGTTTTCTTTACGCTCTGTACCTTCTTAAGGTTCAAATCCTTTTTATTTTAAGCATCGAAAAAAACACCCTTATGGGTGCCTTTTTTGATGGTCGGGATGACAGGATTTGAACCTGCGGCCTCTTCGTCCCGAACACGCTCTAAAGCCTGATATA
>CAZMHL010000237.1:0-2629 GCA_964566065.1 uncultured Eubacteriales bacterium | reverse complement strand
TTTTATAGAGTGCAAGCCCTGCATACAGACGCACCCCGTCCGCTTTTGGCAACGCCGCCCATCCCGCCGCAACCGTTTCAAACGGTTGCGTTTCATTTAAAAATCCGCTGTAGATCTGCGGGCAGAGATAATCGACGTATCCCGTTACTTTGAGCCACCGCGCGGTGTCGGCATAGAGAGTATCGCGGTTGCGGGTGATATTTCCCGTCGGGCTCACCCCGAACAGCACCCCTTCGCGGGTATGTACGGCAGCGCAGGTACTCGAAACCAACGTATTCACCGCCGACCGTCTGCCTTCCGCCACCGAAACGCCGTCGGGGAACGTTTCAAAGGCGAGTGCGGTCTCGGGCAGGCTTGCGGGGTAAAAATAATCGTCATACTGCACCCCGTCCACCGCGTAGTTGCGGATAAGCTCTCTCACCCCGTCTAAAATGTACCGCTGGGCGGTGAGGGAGGTGGGAATATAATAAAAGTTTCCTTCCCACTCGTAAATATCGTCACATACCGCGCGGGTGTTGTCCGCCCCCAAACGGTAGGGGTTTATCCACGCGTGCAGGGACAGCCCCCGCGCGTGCGCCGCCTCTACTGCATACGCGAGGGGGTCAAATTCCGCAGACAACAGATGACTGATACTATCCGCCGCAGGGAAAACGGCAGAAACATAGTACGCATCCCCGTGCGCCCGCACGTGAAAAAACACCGTGTTGAACCCGTCCCGCTGTACCGTGTCCATCACACCGTCTATATACGCTTTGGCTTTGGCGGTGTCCGCCGTCTTAAACGCGGCGTCCAGTTCGAGATAGGAGACCCATATTCCCTTTAAGTCGTCGGAGAAATTGGTAGGTGCGGGAAAAACGGTGGTTTCGGGCGCCGCTTTTTTACCGCACCCCGCCAGCAACAAAAAACACAGCAATACGACCGTCAGTTTTTTCATATATCTTGTCCTTTGCAAAAGTTTTTGCTATACTATATGAAAAGGAGGCGGTGGGATATGCCAAAACCGTTACTGATATACCTCGCGTGTATAAACATTGTGGCGTTTTTTGCGACCGCCTTTGATAAACTTGCCGCCATTCGACAACGGCGACGGGTGCGGGAGCGCACTTTGATGCTGCTTGCACTGCTTGGCGGGGCGGGCGGCACCTTCGCCGCCATGTATCTGTTCCGTCACAAAACGAAAAAGCCGCTCTTTTTTATCGGCGTACCGCTTCTACTGATTTTGTGGGTGGCGGCGATAATAGTACTGCATAATTGACCGTTTTTTCGGCACACTTTCTGTGAAAGGAAGTGTGCCTTCTTGCTTATTTGTGCCATTCGAACGGTGATTATTTACATGTTGGTGGTGACCGCCATCCGCATTATGGGAAAACGACAGATAGGGGAACTACGCCCGTCCGAACTGGTGGTAGCGTTGCTGATAGCGGATTTAGCGGCGGTGCCGATGCAGGAAACGGGCACGCCGCTCTTACACGGTATTCTGCCAATGTGTATTTTGGTCGCACTCGAGTTGTTGTTATCGGGCATTATGCTGAAATTTCCGAAAATGGAACGGCTCATCGGCGGTAATCCCATTCCCATTATCGAAAACGGCGTACTCAATATGACGGCACTCAAAAAACTGCGCTTATCGGTGGACGACCTGATGGAAGCGTTGCGGATGCAGGACTGCTTTGATATTTCCACCGTGGCGTACGCGGTGGTGGAAAGTAACGGCCATATCACCCCCTACCTTCGTCCCGCCGCCCGACCCGCCACCGCGGGGGACGTGGCGGCGTCGTCTCCCGACACGGGGATGCCTGCACCCGTTATCACCGACGGCGCTTTTTGTCCGTGGGGATTAGCGCTCGCGGGCAAAAGCGAACAAACGGTGTCGGCGTTTCTCATCCGTCAGAAGATCCTGCAAAAAGACGTCCTGCTGATGACCCTGTCACCGGGTGGTACGTACATTTTAGTCACCACCGAAGGAAAAACGCTCAGAGGGGAGGAACGATTTTGAAACGGTTATGGATCGCCGTCGGGTTACTGCTCACGGTAACAGGGGTATGCCTCGGTTCGCTTTTCTGGCAGATGCGGGCGCTTACCCACCTTGAAACTGAACTTACCCGCGCAGTAGATGCAGTCGAAAACGAAGCCGAGGACGCAAAGGAACAGGTATTAAAATTCAAGGAACATTGTTTATCGGTGGCGGATACCATGACCTTTTTATCCCGTCACGTAGACGGGTATCCTCTGAAAGAAAGTGCCACCTTACTGCCCAGCCTGTTGCAAGCAGATGACCGCAACCATTTTTACGCGGAAGCGGCGCGCTGTCAGTTTTATATCCGCGAACTGCGGCGGGCGGAAATACCGCTGTTCGGCAACATTTTTTGATTTGACTTTTTTCGCCGCTTTTGGTACGCTAGATACAAACAAGCAAAAAGGGGTGGGACGGTGACCCGCACTGATAATATCAAAAGCGCACTATCTACCAACTGTTTTGGGCGGCATCTGGAAGTGTTCGACACCCTGCCGTCCACCAATACATATATAAAAGAACACCCCGACCTTCCGCACGGTGCCACCGTCATTGCCTTAAATCAAACGGCGGGCAGAGGCAGAAAAGGGCGCAGTTTCTTTTCGCCTGACGGTG
>CAZMHL010000236.1:0-2643 GCA_964566065.1 uncultured Eubacteriales bacterium | reverse complement strand
CAAGGATTATACCCTTTGTGTTATCTCCTGCAACAAATTCTATATTTCTATCACTATATGTATATTTTAAAATAACAGGAGCATAATTTTCATCATCAAAAGCTTGAATATAACAGAAAGGATGTTTATTAGACATTGTTGCAATAACATTTGACCCCAATAAAGTTCCAATATTAACTGTCGGTTCAGGATAATTACTTACGTCTCTTATAATATGACCTTGTAGATACATAATACCATCATTAACAATATAACTAGGCGGTCTGCTTTCATCAAATAGATATCCAGCTTCAGCATTTACTTTAATATTAGCATACAATACAGGCACTATTTTAATGTTAGTTACAGGGTCATATCCTTCATATGTTCCAGATTGTGCAGCTTCTTCTATTCTTGTAAACTGTGTATAAGTTGAAGTATATATCACAGTAGAACTAGAAAAATAAACACACGAATCTTTGAGAATAAAAGTACGAATTGGAGTAGTTTCAACTTCTGCGTGTTCATTATAAGTAATTTCCAAATAATAATTAAGATTACAGCTATTAGAACTTATATACAATTTATTCCCTTGGGAAATAAATGACTCAATCATATTAAATACATAAACTTTCTTTGAATCATTTACTTGGAACTCATTACCTGTTGAATAGAAGTTATTAAAATTACCTTCAAATAGTACATTACCACCAAATCTACCATTATTTTTATCACTGAATAAAGGTGGCAAAACATCTCTTCTTGGTTCTACATAATTATTTGTAAAGTTTACTTTTTTACATATATAATAAGCATAAAGTATCCAACCTGAAAATACCTCAAAAGAACATTTATCAATAGTAAGAGGACCGTCACCTGATAATTTAGATATAAAATTACAGAAGTTTTGGACACGAGTATTTGTAATAACTAAATTATTAGGTGAAAAACTATCCAAACAAGTATGAACGCTATCAAATCTACAATAGTCAATATTATTATAGTAACTATTAAAATTAGAAACAATACCTTTTGCAAATCCAAATATCATACAATGACGAATATTTATGTTTGCTCCACTTGTAATGTCAATACATATTGTTCCAGATTTCCATTTTGCCCCTTCAACAGTAGCAGCTTTGTTCCCCATCAATCTAATACCTTCTATTACATAATATTGTACACTTGAATTAGAAAGTGAGAAGAGAGTAGTAACATCATCTGATTCTGGAATAAATGATATTCTATTGTTGGAATAAGCACTATCATTTCCTTTGATGACGGACGATTTACTCCCTATTAAAGTTTTAGCTACTTTATAAGTCCCAACATCAATAATAGTCGTATCAAATGCGTCCATACATCTTTGAATAGCAACGCTATTATCTTCTTTGTTTACATCTGCTCCAAACCAAACAATATGACCTTTACCAAGCCATGTGCCTCCTAAATTCACATTAAATATTGTAGTTAAACCAGAAATTACAGATGTATTATTACCTACAAGTGTGCCATTATTCAAGCTACCCCCTCTAAAGTCCAACACACAGTCAGCAGGCACTTCAAGTGTCTCACCGTTCAAGTCAAAATCCCACTCAATGATATAGACCGTATCGGGAAATGAAATCATAGCTTGTGTAAGTAGATTTACACCATCTACCATATTCTTCTTTAGATATGCTCTCCCAAGACCCGAATAACTGGCAGAATCGTATGTCTTGTCTTTAATCTTTGGCAAATCTTCGGAAAGAGCCTTCTTGTCAGAAGGGTCTATAATACCCTCAGGAATAGAAACAGGATATAAATCTTTTTCTACTCCATCAATTTCAGTTGTTATTACAGCTAATTGTCCCATATTATTCAAAATTTGTTGTTATGTCATCATATTCAGTATCACTCAATATAGTCCCGCTTACCAGACCGGATAGATTAAGTTTTAAACCATCTTCATCTGCACTAAGATAATCTGCACTGTCTGAATGAATCTTTATAGAAAGTTTGTTGTCTGCCAGGTCCAATCCGTTACCATTGGTATACACATCTTTAAGGCTTGCCAAACTGATAGGGATGGCCGCTTTGCCGGATGCTGTATTAAAGGTCAGTGTAAGGACGAATTTCTCAGAATCAAAGGATATATTGTCCAAATATGTTTCTTGAACAGTTGTAACTGTACCTTTTACTTCACCGGCCGCATTCTTTAATTCATAGACTAAAGGATTCTCAGAATTGGCAGCAATGTTCCATCCTTGGGCATCTTTAATAAGGGATGCGATAACTTCTGATAATAGTTTGTTTTGATTCAAGTCATATACCGCATCCGTAATGGTTACGGGGTATGCAGTTTCATTGTCTAAAGCAACTTTTACTATCTTTGCCATAATACCTCAATATCATATAGGTTATACTTGAATTTCGGGAACATTTTCTTTTACGACTACAGCACTGGCCCCTTGGTCAAAAATGGTATAGCTTTTTTCTGAATATAGTCTATAATTCAAGACAGAAGTTCCGCCTGTACATTGATTCCATTTGGCACGTTCTTCGGGAGTAATATGAACCGTTTTGTCCCCGATATGCAAATCCAACTGCTCCTTTAGTTCGGCATCACCATCATCAGGCAATCTGTCAACCTTCTCAAAGGTAATGTTATAACCATTCACAAAA
>CAZMHL010000235.1:0-2645 GCA_964566065.1 uncultured Eubacteriales bacterium | reverse complement strand
TTGGCATTCAAATATTTGTTTTTGTCCTGCAGAAGATTGAAGATATAGC
Organism: uncultured Eubacteriales bacterium; assembly: GCA_964566065.1. GTDB lineage: Bacteria > Bacillota > Clostridia > RGIG6154 > RGIG6154 > CAZMHL01. The sequence continues at coordinate 2,596 of CAZMHL010000235.1, read as the reverse complement.
ATACACCATTCCGCTTTCTGTTGATCTTTAAATCTGCATATACCTACTGCACCGCCTATAAACGCCAAACAGTTAGACTTTTCAAACAGTCCAACATTTCCTATTCTACCGGACAATGAAATAAGTAAACAGGTTTCATCAAGCAGTATACGTGGATATTTGATCGCTATGTCATATGGAATATAATAATCAGTCTTGACATTTATATTTTTGCCTTCAAAATCCTTGTTTTGAATAAATGGCAATGTGTTATTGGAATTAATATCTACCAGAGATGGCTTGATTTCATTTGTGTAATCGAATCCTGTTTGTTTTGTAATTAAATAACACAAGTCACCCAAGGTGCTTTCTTTCCATTCTCCAGTAAATCCAGACAGGCGTTTTTTGCCTGCGAGCAGTTCCTGCATTGTACCTTGTTTAATTGCCTTTTTCTTTGCAATCAACTTTTCAAGCGAGGAAATCATACTGTCCACATCTGAAAGTGTATCAGCAATGTGTTTTTGTTCGCTAATAGAAGGTAGTGGAATTAGCATTTCTGCAATCATATCTCGACGCACAGAGTCTACAGATGATTTAGCAGTGTATTTGGAAACTTCGTTGCCAAAGTTTTCGCTGAAATAATTATAGAAGTATCGTCCTGTTATACCGTTAAAATTCGACATAACATAAACTCTTTGATGCGCATCAAATTTGCCAATATAATGGTGGAAAACTTTTCCTGTACCAACACCATCACCGGCCGTCAAAACAGCTTCGCAATCATAATGATACGTATCAATATTTTCAACCTTTTGAGAACGCACAAAGAAAGGATACTTTCCCATATCACTTCTATGTTCCGTGTTTCTACTACCGGTTTCAATCTTCATTAGGTGCTTTGCTGCAACACAATCCCAATTTTCCGGAATTATGCCAATATCGGTCTTCTTATATCCTTCTTGCATCTTCTTCACCTTCTTCTACCATTTGGCGTGCCTTTGTTGCCTGCTTGTGTTGCATATTGGAATCAATATCAAACATCTTATATTACTTAGTTGTTAGATCAAAACAATACATTCCACCCGGAACAAGTACATAAATCATACAATAAAACTTGCCAATATCCTCTGCTACCAAATATTCCAGTTCTTCCTGCAACATATAATCTACAGCATATATAGATGAGAACATAAATAAGTGATACTCATCAAACGGCTCATAACCACCTTTTGCGATAGTTTCACATTTTGTTTTTATGACGTTATTGATTCGCTCAAAGTCGTCTGACCCCTTAATTCCCATCATAAAGCCATCGTGAACTTTTGCGCCCAATTTTTCAATGCGCTCAATAGCATAGGCTTTTTGCTTTTCGTTTTTATAATAAAGGGTCGAATAGAGTCTTTCTGCTTCTAATTGCTTTTTATTATCGGCTATCGTAACCTCAACACCAACACAACCATCGTTATCTTGCAAATCTGGTTTGTCTGCCAATATCAGATTTGTAAACTTTTTGGGCAACAGTTCCTCCAAAACAATTTTGGCATAACACTCCAAATAATCAAGTTTAGTATGTGGTGGCAACGGTTTATTTTTATCAATTACCATTCAAATTCCATCTTTTTTAGATGTTCTTTAACCTTTGATTCGTAGGAGGCAACATCACTTTCGAGACTTGGCAGAGTATTCTCGTATCTCTCGGCGAGTTCAGAAACTCGTCCTGCAATTTCGTGGGAGGTAGTTACATATAATGCCTTGATACCCTCAAAGATGGTATAATACCACTTGCGATTGACAAGAAGTTCTTTTATCTCGTCAATCGCCAACTCGGTATATTTAGCCTTGCAGGCTTCATCCAACGCCGCGTTCAATTCCTTGACGAGTTTTGCGTATTCTTTAACCTTTGCAGAAAGTTCAGAGTATGCACAAAGAATTGCGAGTTCCTCACTCTCGGGATCGTTCTTTTTCAATTCTTTGATCTTGACATTTACCGCTTTGGTATCAACCGCATCCTTGTCATTCAAGTAATCAACAAGGACACCGCCTTCCGCAGTTTGTTCCTCAACCAGTTCATCCAATTTGCCCTGCGTTTCGTCACAAATTGTCTGAGCTTCGTCAATTTTCGCACGTTCAGCCGCAAAAAATGCCGCTTCAATCAAAGCCTTGGGAATAAGCTTACCTTCCCAGCCCTTATACTTTTTCTTTTCTTTCTTAGTCTTCTTATCTTCGGAAATCTCGTAAATATCCTCAGTTTCACGACCAGCATCGTATCCATCCTGTACAAGCACAAACACATCGTCAGCCATTACTTCCTGCCAATAGGAGAGGAGAACCTGATAGACATCATACTTGTCCACAAGCTCGATATCTGCATATTTGGCAATAAGGATCTCCGAAAGCTCTACAATGTATTTCTTGATCTCAACGAATTCATTAATATTGCGCAGACCTTCATCCACGTCATTCATCCAAGCGTCAAACGCCATGTCTATGCGCTCGGCGTATGCGGAAAACTCCTCGTCAGCATATACGGTAGAACGAACATCGTCTTTATCAATATTGAGCTTGTAGTAACCGTCACGCAGAGGAGAAAAAAGTTTCTCTTTCAGCTTCGGGAAGA
>CAZMHL010000234.1:0-2653 GCA_964566065.1 uncultured Eubacteriales bacterium | reverse complement strand
GCAGGCATTGCTTTCACATTATGAAAAGGGCATCCGCGAGTGTGGCCTAGATTTTGTGGTACGCACAGCGGACTATTACGGTGTCTCCTGCGACTACCTGCTCGGTCGTACCGCTGACAAGAGCGGCACTATGATCGCCGTCGAGGACATTCCCGATAACGACCCCGCCATTCAGGACAGCCGTATGCGCGGCGGTGTGTTGCCCGTTCTCAATAAAAATTTGGTTATCAATTCTCTGCATATTCTGTTTGATATGTTGCAGACCTGTAACAACAAGGCGCTTACCGCTGACGTCTCCAACGCACTCACCATGACGGTGTACGCACTGTTCCGTCAGATCTATGCCGCCAACCCGAAAAACCCTGCCGCGATGTTCTCGGTGGACAAGTATTTGTTCCAGTCGGCGGCTATCGGCGAGATCAGTAAATGTATCGCCAGAACGGGTGAATTGGCACGCGGTAAGACGTTAAACGGTTTAGAAGGTGTAAAGGCGGAAGACTTGCCAAACATCCGTCCCGACGATATCGTGAAGCAGTATCCGATGTTTGCAACGTCGCTGTTAAACCTTCTACGCAATGCAGAAAATCATATTCAGAACAACTAATATGTACTTAAAAAACTGCCTTTTGGCAGTTGTTTGATTTTTGTTTTTTGAAGAACGGCGGGCGAAGCATCAGCGCCAACACAAACACGACAAGTGCGGTCGCACCCAAAAGGACGCTCTTCACCCAATCGGAGGTCTCGATGATATACCCGATGATAAGACCCGTTGAAACGAGATTTACAAGGGACATCACCTGCATCATAATGATATCCGGCGTTTTTTGATGAGAAGCCGCTATCGCCATAGCAGGCAGTACCACCGCACCGAAAGCGAGCAAAGACAGGTGTTCTGTCAGAAAATATCCCATACACGCCAGTGTGATACACAAAGCAGGGACAGCCAACGTTAACAGAACGCTGTATGCACGGACCACCACCCGTACCGCCGTATGTTTCCAAAGAAATACGGGCAATAAAACGAGGACCGCCGCCAAAAGGGTGAATAAAAAGGAAGTGAGGTTCAAAAGTGTGGGCAAAACTGCCGCCACACCCGCAAACACCACCAACATCTTTCTGTACAGTTCCAGTGCCGCGGGAAGTTCTTTTCGTAAAGCCATAGTTGCCTCCGCATATCGTCATAAGATGATATACAGTATACAACATATAGGTGTAAAAATCAAGTCTCGTGCAAAACTCTTGTATGAAATATCCGCAAGCGGTGTTTTTTTGTCTTAACGGGTATCGGCGTCTGAAACAACGTCGCCTGCTCGATATAAAAGGCAGTACGGAACGACAAAAGCGGGCACAAAACAGGCGGCACGCAAAGCACCTTTACATACATAAGTGCCATTTCTCCCATGCGATAGCGGGAAGTGCGGAGTGCGGCAAGCACTTGCTTCCAAAAAACACCGTACTGTGGGCGACGATAAAGGCAGGGACGTAGCCGACCGATGATAAGAAAAGCAGCAAGTAAGCCCGCAAATCCCAAAAGCAGCCCACCCGCACCGCACACCGCTTGTAAAAGCGCTGATTCCTCCCCCGCGCCTACCGCGATAAACAGAAAAGCGGGAAACAGTAAAACTGCATATATGGCAAAACGGAGTGCATCCCAACGCAATTGCCACTTAAGGCTTTTTATAGGATGGCGATAGTCCAGAAAAAAACAACGGAGCAATGTCGGTGCCATCCATTCTTCGCGCAGGTCTCCGATCTCACAGGTTGCCGCCATCTGTGCCGTAGCAGATGCCAAACGGCGACAGCAGGCGTAATATCCCGTATGTGCGGGCGCCAGCAGCAGACGGTTGAGCAAGAAACTGCCAAGCAAAGTAACGGTCTGCCACAGAGTAGTAGCGGGCACAAAACGGCGAACGGTCAATTCCGCCGCAATTGGCACAAGCCAGCAAAGGCATAGCCAAAGTTCTATGATCACCAGTTCCATACGGTGACCTTTCAGCGCTTTTCTGCCCTCTTTTAACATAAAACAGCACCTCCCCGTCCCTTTAGTATGGGCGAGAAAGTGCTGTTTATATCACCAATTTACGGTTTTGCGGACAGACCCATCATCTGACGTACCGTTGCCATGCCGTAGAGGAACCAAATGACCTGTTCGGCATTACCTGCGTCTATCGTTTTCCAACTGCCGCCGCTCGGTTGCATTTTTTCCATATACAGGTCGCCCGTGTGATAGGTTTCCAAAAAACGCAAAGCATCCAAAACATGTGCGGTATCACCCGCTTTCACAGCAGCGGTCAGGTCCCAACCGACACTTTTACCGAGTATCCAGTTTTTGACCGTACCGCTCGCTGATGCTTCCACCGCGAGATATCCACCGTTCGCCGCTTTTTTCCATAAAACACCGCGAGAGTAAGCGGCGGTATTCTGTAAAGTCACAGCATCCAAGCCGCTGTATCCCGTCACAAACGGCGCAAAACACACCCAACTGACCCCGTTTTCGGCAGTTGCACCCGTAAAATAGCGTTGTTCCAGGTACACCGTTTTACCGTCTACCGTGCGGGTGAGGTTCTCTGCAATGCCTTTTTGGAGCTTTTTGAGGGTATCCCGCCACAAAGCGGCATCCTCCGTCTTTCCGTTCGCATCCGCCACCGTTATC
>CAZMHL010000233.1:0-2665 GCA_964566065.1 uncultured Eubacteriales bacterium | reverse complement strand
TAAACTGTAAACCTTTATCCCTGCACTTCTGATACAGTTTGTCTCTTAATGCAGTTGATAATTTTTCCACCCCGTCAATTAAAATGATCTGTAGTCCTTTTGGATTCTGAATTGCAACATCAATACATAAATCTAATTTCTGTCCGTCAGATAAATTAGATACCGGAAGTCCGTTAATTAGTGGTGTTCCATCTTTTACAGTCAATCCAGCAATCGGAATAACACAATTTGAAAGTATTTCTCCCGGAAGATTTCTTGCTTTTTCAATTAATGAAGTAAGTTGTCTTGAACGTTCTGCAAGTTCCTCCATTTCTTCCTGCAATGACTGCATACGTCGGTACTCATTAATATGAGATTTCATGGTTTCAATATTATTTGCTTCTTCCATAAGTGACTGAACATCCTCTGTTTCCTTGTTCAAATATTCATTGTATGTTTCTACTTCCGCATCATACTGTGCCACTGCTGCGCGGAACTTATTTTCAATTACGGAAAGCTTATCTTTCTTCTTATCTGCAAGACCTTCACTTTCTTTCTGCAATGCTTTGATATATTCCTGATATTTCAAAATATCTTTGTCAATCTGGTTCCTGCGGTTCTCAATCTCCGTATTGAGTGCAGCTGTTTCGATTTCCTTATCTGCTTCAAATTTTCTTACCTTGGCATCGCGGTTCGCCTTTAAAGCATTGGCTTTCTGGATGTTCTGGTTTGTTCTCTGGATTCTCTCGATCTGTTTGTAAATCTCCCCTGCACTGGCTCTTTCCCATTTCTCAATGTCATATCCTGCCGGAATAGTAGATGCTATATCTTCAACAAATGCTTTTTTGTTACGGATATCGCGGTCAATGTCCCTGCGGTTGCGGTAATAGTCCCCTTTTTCAGACTGGATATCATTCAATACGCAGAGGATGTTCTGGTCATAATTGACCCATGCCGGAATTTCACCAAACCATTCCTTAATTTTGCTCAGGTCCCAAGGGTACTCAATCATATCCAGGATTATGGTATTCTGCTGCTGTTCGGTCATGTTCATGAACTCTACCGGATTCAGCTGTAACTGGGTAAAGATATCCTTTAAAAATGTTTCCGGGCTTGCTACCTCAAGACCATTCTGTTTAATACTCTTATAATCAGTCTGTACGCTTCTTGGTTTCCGATGGATTCTAAGTCCATTATCTGTTTCAATCAGGACTTCCCCCTCTGTTTCACCATTACGTACTATGTATTTACGCTCTGACTTATTGGTAAGGGCATATTTAATTGCATCCAATACTGATGATTTTCCTGCACCATTTTGTCCAGAAAGCTCCATACTCTTTCCATCCGCCTCAAAAGCTTCAATACCAAACAAATTTCTAATTTTTAATTTCACAATATTCATTTAATAAAATCCTCCAATTTCATCTGCTCCCACGGAGCATTTAATAAACTAACTGCTTTGTTCTGCGTTACTATGGCTATCCTCTGTTCCTCCAAACAGTCCAAACAAATACCGCCTACCAGTTCTCCCGGATCACAGTTGCCATGACACACAGAACATTCATATCTACTCATACTGCAATGACTGCTCACAGCCGGAGATTTTTACATCTTTTACAATGTCTCTTCTAACAAGTTCATTTGCAATAACATGCATTGGAAAAGTCTGGATTAAAATAACTTTCTGTTCATCTGGATATGCATGTCCTGTTTCTAATAATCTTTCTTTTTCCAAATCACACATTTTCAAGCACCTCCACACTGTTAAAACAAACTTCGTAGGCGACTCTGTTTTCAGATGTGCCGTCAGTAAATGTTTTTGTATAATTTCTGCTCTGAATCCTTCCTTTGATTGAACACTTAGTACCCACACCTAAAGTAGAAACAAAAAGCGCTGTTCTTCCAAAACAAATACATGGTATGTAATCAGATTTTCCGTAATCACGGTTTACAGCTATTAATACATCTGTAATTTCCCTTCCTAATGGTGTTTCTCTGTAAACCGGCTCTTTGCATACAAAACCTTCTAAATAAACAGAATTGTTTTCATAGCTTTCCAGAGCTTCGCCTACAAATTCAACATTTATAGCAAATACATAAACATCCAGATGTGTTTTATTGTTTTCTTTTCTGTTGTAAGAACGATACTGTCCATTAACTACTACTTTCAAACCTCTCATGTCTTGCTTAACATCAATTAGCCGTTCAGACACCATTACTGGAAGTTTATCCACTGTTAAACTTTTACGTGGAATTTCAACCTCCATCGTATAAAATTTTTCTCCTTCAAATTTATGGCTAAAACTGCATTTACTTACAATTTCTCCGCTGATTGTAACTTGATTATTTTCTAATACTTTGTTCATTCTTGTCTTTTCCCTTCCACCATGCTAAAATAGTAAAAAATAACATGGTTATTTTGTTTGATTAGTCTTGTATGTATTGCTTGCCGGCTCTATACAAGACTTTTTTCTTTGCATCTGTACTCATCTTCGGTACGTTCTAAAACTCCCATCTTAACCAGTGCTTCTATTAACTCTGGACTTGCTTCTTTGATTGGAATAATCGGTTCACCCAATTTTCTTCACCTCTTTTCCTCTGTAATATAAATTGCTTTGTGGATTTTCATGCCCTACTGCTTGCATTCCTTATCCTTTTCTTCTTTTCCCAATACTTCAATTGTGTA
>CAZMHL010000232.1:0-2693 GCA_964566065.1 uncultured Eubacteriales bacterium | reverse complement strand
GATACCGTTTTCTCCGCCAACCTTATTAAGTGCAAGGATGATATCCTTTGCAGACATTTTCTTGCCGTCAAGTGCAACAGGAATACCTTTTTCGAAATCAAGTGTTATGTAAGTTGGTTTATCAGGAGCCTGAATCGGAGAAACGCCCATTTCAAGGAAGCCTTCTTTTTCATACATCGGTTCGTTGCCCGGATCTTCAAGGTCAAGACCTTCGTGGCTTAAGTGCCAGAGGTTTTTATCCTTTGAGTAATTTGTTTCTCTTGAGATTTTAAGAGGAATATTATGTGCTTCAGCATATTCAATTTCCTCTTCACGGGACTTGATTGTCCATTCACGCCAAGGTGCAATTATATGCATATCAGGTGCAAAAGCTTTGATTGCAAGTTCAAATCTTACCTGGTCGTTTCCCTTACCTGTGCAGCCGTGACAGATTGCATCTGCTCCTTCTGCTTTAGCAATTTCAACAATTCTTTTTGCAATGATTGGTCTTGCAAAAGATGTACCAAGCATATATTCTTCATACATTGCTCCTGCTTTAACTGTAGGAATAACGTATTCATTGACAAATTCATCTGTTAAATCTTCAATATAGCATTTTGAAGCACCTGTTTTGATTGCTTTTTCTTCAAGACCTTCAAGCTCGTCAGCCTGTCCAACGTTACCTGATACGGCAATAACTTCGCAGTTATTATAGTTTTCTTTAAGCCACGGAATTATTATTGATGTATCAAGTCCGCCTGAGTATGCAAGCACTACTTTTTTTATGTTTTCTTTTTTCATTGTTATCACTCCGTATGTAATTTATATTTATTCAAGAATTATACACCTAATATCCCCATTTGTCAACACCTTTTTTCATAATTATTCATTATTTTAGAATATTTTTGCATAAAATTCAGTTTTTGATGCATAATTTTTCATTTTCACAAATATTTCATTTATAATTCATCACTTTTTGAACTTTTTGTTGCAAAATATTTACGTACATACTATAATAAAATTAAAGAAGATACGAAAAGGAATATTAAAATGAGAAAAAGACAGGATGAAATAAGACAACAATTTGAAGCCTTTCTTAAAAACGAAGAAAATGTTAAACTTCATTTCAGCAACTATTCAAAGCTTATGTCATATTACAAGTGTGCAATGATGGAAATAGAAACAAAATTCAATGTTCTGAATGAAGAATTTTCACTTCGATTGGAAAGAAATCCCATAAGCAGCATTAAGACCAGAATTAAAAGCCCTATGAGTATAAAGGAAAAGCTTGAAAAAAGAGATCTTCCCCTCACCTTAAATTCGATAGAAGCAAATTTAAACGACATTGCCGGAATAAGAGTTGTATGCTCCTTTACGGAAGATGTTTATGTGCTTGCTCATGCGTTGTTAAAACAGGATGATATTACTCTGATTGAAGCAAAAGACTACATAAAAAACCCGAAACCAAACGGATACCGGAGTCTTCATCTTATTGTAAGTGTTCCCATTTTCCTTGCTCATGAAAAAAAGGATATGCGGGTTGAAATTCAGCTCCGCACTATTGCAATGGATTTCTGGGCAAGTTTAGAACACCAACTCAGATACAAAAAGGATGTTGAATTTACCGACAAAATGGCAGACGAGCTTTTATACTGTGCAAACTTAAGTGCAGAGCTCGACCAAAAGATGGACGGTCTTCGGGCACTGACAATTACGGATGAATAAACAAAATGCAGATAACATCAGTTATCTGCATTTTTGGTTAAAAATTCTTTTAATTTTTCAAAGCTGACATCACTTATATCGTGTTCTATTTTACAGCTGTCCTCGTAGGCGGTTTCTTCGTCTACGCCTAGAAGTATAAGTGCTTTTGCTATAATCTCGTGTCTTTCAAAAACACCCTCGGCAATTTTCAGTCCTTTATCTGTAAGGCTTATTCTTCCGTCTTCATCAATTGTAATATATTCCTCTTCACGAAAATGCTTCATTGCAACAGAAACGCTGGGTTTGGAAAAACCAAGCTCATTTGCAACGTCAATACTTCTTACATAACCTTTTTCTTTTTTTATCATTAATATAGCTTCAAGATAATTTTCAGCTGATTCTTTAATTTTCATATATCCTACCTCATAAATATGATATCTGTATTTTAACATATATGTACCGATTTGTCAAAGCTCGTATTTGTTGACTTATCAACAAATTTATGCTAGAATATTTTTATTGAGCAGTCAACAATTTAAGGAGGCTTAATATGATAGAAAGATTTGAAGCTTTTCACAAAAATATAGCATCTGCACATAAAAATATCGGCAAGTTAAAATCTCATCAGATGAACAAATACGGTTTAAAAGCAGCAAACGTTATGTGCCTTTATTACCTGGGAAAACATAAAAACGGCCTTACACCTTCCCAGCTCTGCGAACTTTGCTGTGAGGATAAAGCGGGAATTTCAAAAAGCCTTGCACTTCTGAAAGAAAAAAACTGTATTAAAGCAGTAAATGACGAAGGCAAGGTTTACCGCATTAAGTTCCGCATTACCGATACCGGCATTGCAATTTATGAAAAAATCAGTGAATTTATTGTAAATACCGTTGACAAAATCGGAAGCGGTCTTACCGATGAAGAAAGAGAAATCTTTTACAGAGTTTTAGATAAAATTGTATTAAACCTTGATAAGTATTATGATGAATTAAAATCCAAGGAGGACTAAA
>CAZMHL010000231.1:0-2740 GCA_964566065.1 uncultured Eubacteriales bacterium | reverse complement strand
GAGCCATCTGTCCGCCTGTCATACCATAAATTGCATTGTTTACGAAAATAACGGTAATATTTTCGCCTCTTGCAGCACTGTGAACAGTTTCAGCTGTACCGATAGCTGCGAGGTCACCGTCACCCTGATATGTGAATACGATGTTGTTTGAATCTGAACGTTTAACGCCTGTTGCTACTGCAGGAGCTCTTCCGTGAGCCGCCTGAACCATATCAACATCAAAATAATTGTATGTAAATACTGAACATCCAACTGATGCAACGCCAATTGTTCTGCCCTGAATTCCAAGCTCGTCAATTGCTTCTGCAACGAGTCTGTGAATAATACCGTGAGTACAGCCGGGGCAGTAATGAAGAACTGCATCTGTAAGAGCCTTCGGTTTTTCAAATACTGTCATTTATCTAGCACCTCCCAATTTTACTACTTCCTCAATTTTATCAAGTACATTCTGAGTTGTAGGAATCATACCACCTGTTCTTGAGCAAAGATAAACAGGCTTTTTGCAACGGGTTGCAAGTTCAACATCTTCAATCATCTGTCCCATATTAAGTTCAACAGAAATGAAAGCTTTAACTTTATCTGCCGCCTTGTTAAGAACATCTTTCGGGAACGGCCAGAGTGTAATTGGCCTTATCATACCGATTTTTACGCCGTTCTTTCTTGCTTCATCAATTGCATTTTTAGCAACACGGGCTGCAATACCGAATGCAACAACGCAGTACTCTGCATCATCCATAAGATATTCTTCGTACATTGCTTCATTCTTTTCAATAATCTCATATCTCTTAAATCTTTCGATATTAAGAACTTCAAGTTCTTCAGGCTTGATGTAGAGAGAATTTACGATGTTGCGTTTTCTTTCACACTTTGTACCTGTAAGAGCCCATGATTTGTCATATTCATTAACAACGCCTGAATCAAGGGAAACAGGTTCCATCATCTGACCCATTGTTCCGTCTGCAAGAAGCATTGCAGGCATTCTGTATTTTTCGGCAAGGTCAAAGCCCTTGAATGTAAGGTCAACCATTTCCTGAATTGATGCAGGAGCGAGAACGAGCATATGGAAATCGCCGTGCGAACCGCCCTTGGTAGCCTGGAAATAGTCTGACTGTGAAGGCTGAATACCGCCAAGTCCGGGACCGCCTCTCTGTACGTTAACGATGAGTGCGGGAAGGTCACAACCTGCAAGGTATGAAATACCTTCGCTCTTAAGAGAAATTCCGGGGCTTGAGGAAGAGGTCATTACTCTCTTACCTGTTGAAGCAACACCAATTACCATGTTGATTGCCGCAATTTCACTTTCTGCCTGGAGGAACACACCTCCGTCAATTTTAGGCATTCTTTTTGACATATAAGCCGCAACTTCCGTCTGCGGTGTAATGGGGTATCCGAAGTAATGTCTGCATCCTGCCATAATAGCAGCTTCAGCCATTGCCTCGTTGCCCTTCATCAATACTTTTTCTGACATTTGCTTTTCCTCCTTACTTTTCTACCGTGATTACGCAGTCGGGACACATTGTTGCACAGAATGCGCATCCGATGCATTCATCCTGCTTGTCAACACCTGCAACGCGGTAGCCCTTTGCATTAAGAGTATCTTTTAATTCAACAATTTTTTTGGGGCAAGCTGTAACACAAAGTCCGCAGCCCTTACAAAGATTTTCATTAAATGAAACTTTTGCCATTTTTATATCTTCCTTTCTCTCAACCAGCTCTGTCTTACATAAAGGTCAATAGGTTGTAAATTTTCAATTTTTCCGTTAAGTTCACCAAAAATTCTGCGGTCAACCGTTGTCATTTTTACATCAAGTCCGGTAAGCTCTGCAACCTCTTTTGCATAAGATACGGAATCAAGCACATTCTGCGGGGTTGTTTCCTCACCGATGTTTGAATTGTTTACTATTGCCGTAAACTTAACTCCTGCCGCACCTTCGATTTCTTTCATTACCTCAACCGTTGATTTGGCATCCGAAGTTAAAAATCTGTATTTATTTATGACGAAAAACATTTCATAATTGTTCTCTTCCGCCATTTGGGGAACATATCTTCCCAGTGCAAGAGCACCTCTGTCGTCACCGCCGACATCTACAACTGCATATACATTTTTATTTTCAAAAGCAGAGTAGGCATCTGACGGAAGTGCAGGAGTATCCACGTTTGAATTTGCATAAGGTGATGAGATAAGTCTTATTCCCTTTTCCGAAAGGACATCTTCTGAATCCTTGGTTCTGAAATAAGGATTCACAATGTCAAGGTCGGTTATTGACACCTCTTTGCCCTGCTCCTTAATCATCATTGCATAATTTACGGCAATGTTTGTTTTACCGCTTCCGTAGTGACCTGCAAAGACAGATATTCTTTTTAAACTTCTACCGTCCATTTGTTTTCATCCTCGATTTTGCCCCACTGAATACCTGTAATGGTACTATAAAGCTTCTGGCTGATTTCGCCGATTTCATTGTTGTTGATAAGCATTACGTCGTCTTTGTAACGAAGCTTTCCAACAGGAGAAATAACTGCGGCTGTACCTGTACCGAAGCATTCTTCAAGCTTTCCGCTCTTCTGTGCTTCAATAAGTTCATCTACGCTTACTTTTCTTTCTTCAACATCAAGTCCCCAGTTTTTGCAAAGCTGAATTACAGAGTTTCTTGTAATACCCGGGAGGATGCTTCCGTTAAGCATTGGTGTAACGATTTTTCCGTCAATTTTAAGCGTTAATTTTACAGCCGCACGGATACCT
>CAZMHL010000230.1:0-2765 GCA_964566065.1 uncultured Eubacteriales bacterium | reverse complement strand
CTGTGGCAATCGCTTATCGCCGACCGAACCGACAGGTGAGACCAGGGGAGTTGAAATGTTCAAAAGAACACTTTTTTACAGTATATATACTCTTGCCGATCTTCTGCCAAATGCTATTGCCTGAGAGTATGAGTTATAGAAAAGGTCAATTCTTGCACCTTTAATAGCTCCGCCTGTATCTCCTGCAATTGCATAGCCGTATGACCAGGAACCGTCCGTTCCTTCAATGTAAAGCCTTGTTCCAAGGGGAATAACGCTTGGGTCTACTGCAATAACGCCGTATTGTGCTCTCATACCTGATGCTGTGATGCCGTAGCCTCTGTCACCGGGGTTTTTACCGCAGCTTGCGTAGGACAAGTCGTAAGCTGTAGCAGTAACGTTAATTACGCTTTTATACTCTGTAGGAGCATTCGCTGTTGTTGTTCCGGGGATAATTTCCGCTTCGTAAGGACGTTTTTTCGTTCCAACTCTTCTTACAGCGTCCTCAGGACGTTTAACAAGCTCTTCGGAAACAAGAATTTTTGAAACCTCAACGCCGTTTTCAATTCTAACGTCGTAAGTTTTTTTAACAAGTCCATCGTTTCCTTTTTTACTGTACTTCACAAAGCCTGCGTAAAGACTGTCATCTTCAATGTCAATAACACCTTTTTTAATAACTTCTTTTTCTTCAATTGTTTTTTCTTCTACCGATGTTGCGGTGACAACTAAAATGTTTGCAGCTTCGTCGTAATCGTAGCTTACTTCATCATCGTCATCAAGTGTAATTCCGATACCGTTAAGGTAATTCTTGTCAATTACCTCGGCTGTGAAATCGTTGTGGTGAAAATCACCGTGTTTTACAAGAACAGGTTTTTTGCTGCTCAGTGTAATTTCACAATTTTCGGTAATCTCTGCATCAGGTGCGGGGATAACCTTGTCATCTTCTTTAAGTTCAATTCCCGAATCCTTAAGAAAATCGGAAACCGTTTTAGCTTTTGTTGTAACTACTTTAGATTTTGTGTTGTTTATAAATGTAATTTCTAAAGAAGAGTCATCGTAGGTAAAGCCGGCAAGCACCGGAACAACAGCGAGAAGAACTGACGCTGATGCCATTACACCGCAAATCAATCTCTTTGATTTTATATTCATAAATCCTCCAAACTAAAAGCCTGAATTCAGCTTTTGTTTTTTCCAACTTTGACATTGTAACACTTTTTTAACAATTTGTCAAATTTTTTTTAAAAATTCTTGATTTCGTCTCTAGTTTATTCAGAAAAATACAATAATATTCTTCCGATTTTGAAAAAATTTAGTTATGAAAAGCCCCTTTTGGGGGTTGAATCCGTAAAATTCATGGAAAAATAAGGATTAAAATTTTTGTAACAATTTGTGCCGATTTTTATCCAAAACACACTATATTGTGTGTTTGCCCGTTGATTTTCTTTTAAAAATGTGATATTATGAATTAGTTGTAATAAACTTGATTTGTACAGGAGAGTAAAAATGCTTTGTAATTTACATACACACACATCTTTTTGCGACGGGGCAAACACCCCCGAGGAAATTGTTGCTTCTGCAATTGAAAAAGGTTTTTCATCTTTAGGCTTTTCGGGACACGGCTATACGGGCTTTGATTTAAGATACTGCATACAGGATATTGAGGGTTATAATACCGAAATAAGACGGCTTAAAGAAAATTATAAAAAAGACATACAGATATATATTGGTATTGAAGAAGATATGTGGGAGCTTGTAAAAAGGGAAGACTATGATTATATTATAGGCTCGGCACACTATATTAAAAAAGAGGGAAATTATTATTCCGTTGACTCGGGAGTTGATTATGTTAAGCGTTGCCTTGCGGCGTTTGACAATAATCCTGTTGCGGCGGCGGAAAGCTATTATCAGAATTTCTGCAGCTATCTTTTAAAAAGAAAGCCGGAAATAGCAGGACATTTTGACCTTGTTACAAAGTTTGACGAAACAGAGGAGGGCAGTTTTTATCTGGGAAATGAAGATTATATGAAGCTTTCGGAAAAATATCTTCTTGAGGCGGTAAAATGCGGAAGTATTTTTGAAATCAATTCGGGTGCTATGGCAAGAGGCTACCGCAGTACTCCGTACCCTTATGAAAACCTGCTTTATATCCTGAAAAAGACGGATACAAGAATAATTGTCTCCTCAGATTCGCACAGCTGCGATACTCTTGATTTTAAATTCGATGAAATGAAAGCGTATCTTAAAGACATCGGCTTCAAACACACCTATGTGCTTTATGATAATGAATTTGTAAAAACAGACATATAAAATTAACATTAAAAACACCGGCAAATTCGTCGGTGTTTTATAATGTTTAACTACATAATAGAAACGTCACTTTGCGTTATTTCTTCATTTTCTCCAGATCATTTTTACGGATTTCAACTCGTCTTACCTTACCGCTGATTGTTTTGGGAAGTTCGTCAACAAATTCAACGATTCTCGGGTATTTGTATGGAGCGGTATGTGTTTTGACATATTCCTGGATTTCCCTTTTCAGTTGGTCTGTACCTTCATGCCCTTTTACAAGTACAATGGTAGCTTTTACAATCTGTCCGCGAACTTCATCGGGAACGGGAGTGACAGCACATTCAAGAACATAAGGAAGCTCCATGATAACGCTTTCAATTTCAAAAGGTCCGATACGGTAGCCTGATGATTTGATAACATCATCAATACGTCCGACATACCAGAGATATCCGTCTTCGTCCATTGTTGCCTGGTCACCTGTATGGTAGTATCCATCG
>CAZMHL010000229.1:0-2808 GCA_964566065.1 uncultured Eubacteriales bacterium | reverse complement strand
ATTAGGATTTTTGCCCGGGGACCTACAGAATAAGGTTGACCCCTATTTAAGACCGCTTTACGATGCACTTCACGAAATGCTTGGTCCCGATACCTGCACAAACTATATGGAAAAGGGTGTAATTGAAATTGCTCCGCTTGCATATATGAGAGGAAGAACCCTTGACAACAGCTTTATAATTTTAGACGAGGCGCAGAACACAACAGGCGAGCAGATGAAAATGTTTTTAACAAGAATAGGGTTTTCGTCAAAGGCAATTATAACGGGCGACATTACACAGATTGACCTGCCCCGGGACAAGTCCTCGGGACTTATGGAGGCGGAAAAGATTTTAAAGGACATTGAGGGAATAAAAATCTGCAAGCTTACAAATAAAGACGTAGTAAGACATCCCCTTGTTCAGAAAATAATTCTTGCTTACGAAAAACACGCAAGGATGAATGATAAAAATAAAAGGAGATAGCTTATGGTAAATATTAATTTTGATATAACAGACGAGCAGAGCACTCTTGATACAAAAAAATTTGAAGAGATAGTAGGAAACGTTTGCCTTGAGGCATTAAAAGAGCATAATATTGACGGTGATTTTGAAATTTCTCTTGTTTATACCAATGATGAGAATATAAGAAAAATCAATAAAGAGTACAGAAATATCGACTCTGCAACAGATGTTTTGTCTTTTCCGCAGTTTGAGTTTGAAGAGGCGGGAAAGCTTGAAATTGCCGATGGCGAAAAGACGGTGCTGCTCGGTGATATTGTTATAAGCACAATGCATGCGGTAAATCAGGCGGCAGAGTACGGTCACAGTGCGGAAAGAGAAATCGGCTATCTTGCCTGTCACTCAATTCTCCACCTTTTAGGCTATGACCATATAACCGACGAAGACAAGAAAATAATGCGGACAACAGAAGAAAAAATAATGGAAAGAATAGGACTGGTAAGATAAATGAAATCAGGATTTGTATCAATTATAGGAAGACCGAATGCAGGTAAATCAACCCTTTTAAATGCAATAATGGGCGAAAAGATTGCCGCAATTTCGGACAAGCCCCAGACAACGAGAAATAACATAACGGGAATTTTAACAAAGGACGATTATCAGATTGTTTTTATTGATACTCCCGGAATACATTTCCCGAGAAATAAGCTTGGCGAATTTATGGTAAAGGAAGCCGAGCAGTCTTACGAAAGTGTTGAGGCAATAGTTTTGGTTGTTGACGAAGAGGCAGGGGAAACAGAAAACGACAAAATAATTGAAAACATAAAAAATCTTGATGTGCCCGTAATTCTTGCAATAAACAAAATTGACCTTAACGAAAAGGAAAAGGTTCTGGAGCTTATTAAATTTTATACCGATAAAACGGAATTTGACAGCGTTGTGCCAATCTCTGCCAAAAACGGCGATGGTATTGACATTCTTCTTGATGAAATTGTTTCAAGACTGAAAGAGGGACCGATGTATTATCCCGACGATGAAATTACCGACCAGACACAGCGTCAGCTTGCTGCTGAAATAATAAGAGAAAAAACGCTTCTTTGCTTAAGCGACGAGGTTCCTCACGGCATTGCGGTTGAGGTTATGTCCTATAAAACCAATGCAAAGGGCATTCTTGAAATCAATGCAACAATCTACTGCGAAAAAAAATCCCATAAGGGCATAATTGTGGGAAGCGGCGGAAATATGATTAAGAAAATCGGCAGACTTTCAAGAATAGACATTGAAAAAATGACAGACACAAAGGTTTTCCTTGAGCTTTGGGTAAAAATCAGGGAGGACTGGAGAAACTCTGACAGCATACTGAAAGAATTTGGATATAAAAGCAATTAATTGACAGTATAACAGATACGCTCTTTCACCAAAATACTATTGAGGTGACGGACGTGAAAGAAAAGGATATCTGGAATTTCTTTTTGCTTACGGGCAATATAGACAGCTACCTGACGTACAGATGCGTTAAGGGTATGGCTGATGCAGAATTTGCAAAAGAGGATGAAGAATTAAGTAATGGAAAAAGTAACGGGAATAACAATAAGGACAGTTAAATATTCCGAAAGTGACGAAATTCTTACAATCTTAACACAGGAAAAGGGTAAAATTTCCGCAAGGGCAAGAGGCTCAAAAAAGACCAACAGTAAAATCGGGGCGGGAGTGGGTTTTCTTTGCTACTCGGAGTTTGTGCTTTCAGGCGGCCCCGATATGTATTATATAAATCAGTGTACACCAATCAGGAATTTTTTTAATGCGGGTGCCGATCCCGAAAGGCTTGCCCTGGCGTCTTATCTCGGACAGCTTACGGCAGAGCTTATAACCGGCGGCGTAGAGCACAAAGAAACTTTGGCACTTTTTTTAAATACCCTTTTTGTTATGACACAGACAGATAAAGACTTGAAAATGATAAAAGCCGCCTTTGAACTGCGCATAATGGCACTGGAGGGTTTTATGCCCGATTTTCTCACGTGTACAAGTTGCGGCGGAACGGAATTTCCGATGCATTTTGACATAAAAGACGGAGGAATTTACTGCTCAGACTGCAGAACGGGCGGTTACATAGTAAGTGAAAATCTTCTTTCTGCTCTGAGGTACATTATTTACAGCGACCGGAAGAAAATTTTTGCATTTACCCTGACGGATAACATTGCAAACACCCTTTACGACCTTGCGGAAAACTATGTAATCTATCACCTGGGAAAAACTTTAAAAAGTCTTGAGTACCTGAAGCATTTTTTAAATTAAAAATAATAGATATAATGCGGGGGCTGTCTCAATAATCATTTTCTGTAAATAAATATTCAAACACGTAGGGGCAA
>CAZMHL010000228.1:0-2824 GCA_964566065.1 uncultured Eubacteriales bacterium | reverse complement strand
AAAGAACCCACATCGCAGCCGTTAGCATTCTGGACGGAGCAGGACGTCCTTCGTTACATCAAACAGTTCGATGTCCCGTATTGCTCCGTATATGGAAACATCGTGGAAACGGATCAGGTGGACTTCGTGGACGGGCAGACGATTGAACAAACAAAACTGTTTGACACAGGAAATCCGCTGACAACAACCGGATGCAAAAGGACGGGTTGTATGTTCTGTATGTTCGGATGCCACCTTGAAAAAGAGCCGAACCGATTCCAACGCATGAAGATCACGCACCCGAAGCAGTACGAATACTGCATGAATCAACTCGGGCTGAAGGAAGTGCTTGATTATATCGGCGTTCCTTACAAATAACCACGGCTCCCCGCTGTTGTGCCACAAGCAGTGAGGAAAAGCAGATTCCAAGTGCAAGCCCTATCTGCAAAATAAATTTGACAGGGGGTTTCACAGTGAAGGAATTTAAGAGTTTCTACAAGGAAGTGGCGGGAAACGAGGGTGGCAAATGCCGCTACAACATCCGGCTTGACACCTACGGGTGCGGATGTCAGCACGATTGCAGTTACTGTTACGCAAAATCTCTGCTGTCCTTCCGGGGGCTGTGGGATGCGGTGGAGCCGTCAGTTGCAAAACTGGAAAGGATTGAGCGTAAGATTGCACAGCTTCCCCCGGGAACGGTTGTCAGGCTCGGCGGGATGACGGATTGCTTTCAGCCCATCGAAAAGCGGGAGCGGGTCACAAAGGGCACTATCATGCTTCTGAACAAGTACGGCATCGAATATCTGATTGTCACGAAGTCCGACCTTGTTTGTGAATACATGGATATTCTGGATAAGCACCTTGCACACATCCAGATCAGCACTACATGGCTCCCCTACGAAAAGGCGGTCAGTACGGAAAGGCGCATCAAGGCCATCGAAACTCTGTATGATGCCGGGTTTGATGTTGCTGTCAGGCTTTCCCCGTTTGTTCCGCAGTTCGTGGACTACGATCAGCTGAACAGCATCCGGTGTGACAAAATCATCGTTGAGTTCCTGCGGGTGAATCACTGGATCAAGACATGGCTGCCCCTGAACTTCGGGGACTACACCGTGAAACAGTCCGGGTATCAGCACCTTCCGCTGATGGACAAAATCGAATACCTGTCAAGGATTACCGGGTTTTCCGAAGTGTCCGTATGCGAGGATGTGAACGAGCATTATTTGTACTGGAAAGAAGCAGTGAACCACAACAAAGAAGACTGCTGCAATTTAAGGAAAGGGTGAGAAGTCTAATGAACTTGGTCGGACAACGATTCAACAGTCTCGTTGTCATTGCCGAAGCGAAAAAACCGCAGGGGACAATAGACAAACATAAATGGTGGTTATGCACCTGTGATTGCGGAAATTCGAAAATCTTGTCAGGCACTAACATTAAACGCCAAAAAAGTTGCGGATGTGCAAGGCACAAAAGCACAACAGCAACACACGGATTCGCTTCACACAAGCGATATGACAAGCTTTATCACACATGGACAGGCATCAAATACAGATGTTATAACCCGAAGTCAAAGGACTTTATACACTACGGCAAACGCGGAATCAAGATGTGCGGCGAATGGTTACACGATTTCATGGCGTTCCGCGAATGGGCGCTGTCACACGGTTTTGCACACAATTTAACAATCGACCGCATTGATGTAAATGGCGATTATTGCCCGGACAACTGCCGTTGGACAACAGTCGCAGAGCAGAACAGAAATAAGACAACGACAAAAGGAGGCAAAAACAATGACACTTTACGAAATCGACAAAGCAATCCTTGAAGCGGTGGACAGCGAAACGGGCGAAGTCATTGACCCGGAAAAGTTGGACGCATTGCAGATGGAGAGGGATGCAAAGGTGGAGGCTGTGGCCCTTTGGTATAAGAACCTCCGGGCCGAGGAAGCCGCCATCAAGGCGGAGAAAAACGCCCTTGCGGAACGCGAGAAGAAGGCCGCGAAAAAGGCGGATGACCTTGAAGAATGGCTTTCCAACGCGCTTGGAGGTCAGGCGTTCTCCACGGCGAAATGCGCTGTCAGCTTCCGCAAGTCGGAGCGTGTGGAGATCCTGAACGAGAAGGAGATCCCCGCTTGGTTGTTCTCGCAGACGGTAACAGTGTCCCCGAACAAGACGGAGATCAAGAAGCTTCTGAAATCCGGGGAATCCGTTGCAGGGTGTCTGCTTGTTGAGCGGCAGAATCCACAAATCAAATAAGGAAATAAAGAGGAGGCAATGAAAATGAGTTTCAATCCTGCGGAGCACATGATTTCCCTGAAGGGCAAGGAGTATCTTCAGGTTATGTGGCGGCTCGTCTGGTTCCGGGAGGAATGCCCGTTGTGGAGCATTGACACCCAATTTGTGAGCCACGACACCGAAACAAAACACGCCGTTTTCCGGGCTGTTATTTCTGACGAGAACGGTGTTCCGAAGTCCTCCGCTTACGGAAGCGAATCCGCCCGTGATTTCGGGGACTACATCGAGAAGGCAGAAACAAAGGCCGTTGGTCGAGCGCTTGCAATGCTTGGGTATGGTACGCAGTTCTCCCCGGAGCTTGATGAAGGCGAGAGGATCGTTGACAGCCCGGTGCAGAGAACGCCCGTTGCCGTAAATGCCCCTTCCCCTGTCTTCTGTGGGGAATGCGGGGCCACGATTACTGCCACGACAAGCAAGACCGGGAAAGCGTGGTCTGCGGAAGATATCGCATATTTCAGCAAGAAGAAGTTCGGGCGGGTTCTTTGCCCTGACTGTCAGAGAAAGGAGAAAACAAATGCTTAATGTTATCGCACTGGTGGGCGGACTTGTCC
>CAZMHL010000227.1:0-2843 GCA_964566065.1 uncultured Eubacteriales bacterium | reverse complement strand
ATCATCTGACGCATATCGGTTCTGCCCGACGGGTCGCCGATATAACCCGTACCGCCACCAACAAGAGCGATTGGTCTGTGACCTGCATCCTGCATATGCTTCATTACAACCATCTGCAAAAAGTGACCTACGTGAAGGCTGTCTGCAGTGGGGTCAAATCCGATATAGAAAGAAACCTTCTTTGTGCCGAGAAGCTCTCTTATTTTTTCTTCGTCTGTTGTCTGAGCAATAAGTCCTCTTTCAACAAGAACATCATAAACATTTCTTTCTGCCATTTAAAATTCTCCTTTATTTAAGCCGAGGAGAGTCCAACTCCATAAGCCTTAATCTTGTTAAATTTTTATTCTTAAGCCTTGTCGTCCTCGCAAGGCGTCAGCCTTGCTTCGTCCTCCGCACCTTAATTATTTAAAATTTTCCTAAGCTTAAGGTCGGAGAGTTTAAAATTATTAAATTTTGATGGAAGACAAGGAAAATTCAAAAATAATACTCGCGTATATTTGCAGAATTTTCTGCAGTATTACGCAAAATTTATATTTTAAACCTTGTGGGGTTCGACTCCCCTCGGCTTACACTTTTAACCTTATTATTCTAACTTATTTTGCCGCTTTTGTCAACTACTGCAGTATGTAATCACCGGACGTATAGGCGTCATCATCAAAGGTAAGCTGTACCTTTGCACCGTTTATTCTTATCGTTCCGGAAATTAAGGTTCCGTCACCCTTTTCAAACTCTGCAACGCCACCCTCTAAAGCAAGATTGCTGATAATAAGCCTTACGTCTTCCTTTTCGTTATATACTTCAAAAGAAATACTGTTGTCCGAAGTGTCCTTTATTTCAAGAGTTACATCGGAATTGTCTTTACTTATCCATTTGCTTCCTTTGTAGGCTCTGTAGTCGTATGTCATTTCTTTTATTTCATCATATTCCGCTTTTCGCCAGTTCTGGATTTCACCTTCAACAGAAACAGTAAGCGTTCCCTTGTCAATGTTAAGAACTCCGCTTGCAGGGCGGTATGCAAAATATACATCCTTGGTTCTTGTAAGCACCCCTGCATTAAAGCGGAAACCGTCGCCAAAGACTACATTGCTCCACAACGGATCGCCCTCTTTATATCCCTCGTAGTTAGGACCCACCGTTCTTATCGAAGCCGTAAGACTGTCCTCGTTATTTCCGGCAACAATAACAACGGTATTCTGATATGGAGAACCGTCTACTCTTACCCAGTAACCCTTCATATATGCCTTATTTTTCGCATAGCTGTATTCATGAGGGATTTTCTTTATGTCCTTCATAAAAGGGCGCATACCTTTTGAGTAATATTTAGCCTGGGTGGTGAGCTCCTTTGAAAGCACCTCGCAAAAAAGAATATCTTCATAATTTTCACTCTTGTACGCCTTTTCCACAAAGTTGTATACCACGTTTTCAAGCTCAATGTTTCTTTCGTTTCTGTCAAACTCCGCAACATACTCCGAAAGTGTCACAGCATCCCTTTCCTCAATGGCTTTATGTACCTTAAAGGTCATTGAGCTCTCCCTGTTTATTTTAAAAATTATTGCCGCAACGGATATAGCAACAATAAGTATAACAGCCAGCACCGCTGCAAGAATTATTTTGGTTTTTTTGCTCATTTAAAACACCTCTTTTAAATTTTATAATATCCTGCAAGCTCTGTCAATAGACTTGTTAAAATATCTTTTTTATGATACACTAAAGAGAGAAAGGCAGGTAAATTTATGAAAAACAGAGTGGCACTTATCGGTATTATTGTTGAAAATCACAACTCGGTGGAAAAAATCAATGCACTTCTTCACGACTACGCTGAATACATAATCGGCAGAATGGGAATTCCCTATAAAGAAAAGCAAATTTCAATTATAAGCATTACCCTTGATGCACCAAACGATGTTATTTCCGCCCTTTCCGGCAAACTCGGCCGCCTCGACGGCGTATCATCAAAAACGATATATTCTAATAAATGAATGATGAATAATTGTTGTACAAGCTCCAACAGAAGTTGGAGTTTGTTTTATTGTATACAGTATTATTATTTTAAGACGGAGAAAAAACGAAGTTAGGTTTTTATAAAGCGGTTGCAGACAGCCAATCTTTAAGACGGAGGAATTTTTCAGGGATATTTTGACGGGCGGAACCCGCAGCGCAAAAATTCAAGACGGAGGAAAATTTTAGATAGATTTTTATAACCGGGACTCGTAGTGTATATAGATACATGAGAAGTCCCGGTTATAAAAAAGAAACACCAGGCAGTTTGCTTGGTGTTTCGGTATAACAAAATTTTACCCGTCTTAGTTTATTATAGTTTTTTCTGTTTCTTTATCAAAGAGATGAACCTTATTAAGATCAAATGCAATCTTGATATTGCTCTGAGCTTTTGCAGTTGTTCTCGGGTTAACCCTTGCAATAACTTTTGTTCCTTCGATAATTGTGTAAAGATATGTTTCTGAACCGAGCTGTTCTGCAACTTCTACGTAAGCATCAAAGTTTGATTCGGAATTTGCAAGGAATACTTCTTCGTCGTGGATATCTTCAGGTCTGATACCGAGGATAACTTCTGTTCCTTCAAAGCCTGTTTCTTCAAATTTCTTAGCTTTTCCTTCAGGAAGCTTGAATTCAGCGTTGCCGAATACAACGTAGACTCCGTCGCCTCTTCTGTCGATTTTAGCATTGATGAAGTTCATCTGAGGGCTTCCGATAAAGCCTGCAACGAAGAGGTTAACAGGTGTATTGTAAAGAGCTGAAGGAGAGTCAATCTGCTGAATAACGCCGTCCTTCATAACAACGATTCTTGTACCCATTGTCATAGCTTCTGTCTGGTCATGTGTAAC
>CAZMHL010000226.1:0-2846 GCA_964566065.1 uncultured Eubacteriales bacterium | reverse complement strand
GGAGAAACATACACTCTTAAAATATCAGATGTAGATTAACTATTAGCTGTGTTTGGAATTGTATTTTTGTGCAAAAAAGGCAGAAACGATTGCTTTCGTTTCTGCCTTTAAAATTACTGTCCTTTAGAGTACACTGCTTAATGACAAGATTTTTTTGTTATGCTATTTAATTATATATACTTTTGCGTTTTTATCCTTTACAATATTATGTATTTTCTCTTCTGCTTTTTCGTCAAAGATAAGCATTTCAGGCTCTTTAATTTTATTTCCGCCATACTGACCTATCATTCCTCCAAAATGCTGAATATAGGTATTTTCATACATTTCAGGGCAGTATTCTTCTTTATACGCCACAAGGTGAATCATTCTGTATGCACACCGGTCAAAAATATTGTTATGGATTTTAAAGTTGCGGGCGGTGTTCTTATAGCTCCAGCCTTTCATTAATGCAGGAGTATCGGTGTTATGCCTCTGTTGTCCCCAGCCGTAACCCGAAAGAACTACTATGTTACCGCTCATTTCAAGATTTTCCATATAACTTTCCGATTCACCGTCAAGCTGATCAAGGAACCATTCAATTCCGTAAACACAATATTCTATAAGATTATCCTCATAGCGGATATTTGTCATTGTAACCTTTTTATCAGTATTGAACTGATGAGTTATTGCCGCATCGTAAATCTGATAAAAATAGCAGTTTGTAACAACATAATCATTGCAACCGCCGTATATTTCAACACCATTGCCGAATCTTGTTACAGAGCCTCTTTTTCCGGGCGGATAGTTAGGGTCAATTCCGCGGAAGTCCATTATGTTCCCGCCTATCCACGCCATTTCGCAGTTTGTTACGTGAAGTCCTCTGCAAAGTGCTTCGCCACCGCGAACGCCGAAAAGATAATATTTAATACAAAGATTATCTACAGTTACATTTTCATTGTTTCCAACGTCAAAGGCAATGCTTCTTGCTATTGCCTCAATACTGTCAAAAACCTCTCCGGGATTTCCTTTACTGCATTTCACATAAATAGTTCCGAGTTTATCTGCAACCTCCGGAATCGGGAAATCCTCACCTTTTGAAGGGGTTGTGTCAAAGGTGTCTGTATATTTCCAGAATATATCAAGCTCCTTATCCATATGAGTTGCCATTACAAAAGGTGTACTTATATCATTTCTGAGCACATACTGCATATTTCTGAAAGACGGGATATGCTTTCTGCTGTGAAACTCTCCGTTATTGAAAACAAGAGTTCCCGGGTCAAGAATCTTTTTTGTGTATTCCCAGATATGATTTTCAGCATCGTATTCCGTCCAGAAAGACGGGTCTGCCATATCTTCAATCCAGCCGTAGAGTTTAGGCTTTTCGCCTTCTCCGTAAGCTGAATATGTAACATTTGGTTTTGTTTTTACATTGCCGCGGAACAAATCTCCTCTTTTAAAGAGGACACCATCTCCTGCCTTCAAATCGGCAGTTGACACCTTATCAAGTGTTTTCCAGGGATTTTCAGGACTTTTTCCGTCATTATTGTCATCACCCGAGGTACTCACATAATATGTTATTCCTTTTATTTTAACATCGGTTTTTGTTGCTCTTATTTCACTTCTTCTTTTCTCATAAAATTTTTCATTTTCGAGCAATATTTCTTTTGTTGCTTCTATCATAATACTACTTTTCCTTATTTAACTGTTATTGCCATCATGTGGCCTTTTTCATAAGCCGCCGCAGTAACAATATACTGAGGAATCATTTTTTCTACCTTTTCGCCCTTTTCATTGATATATGAGCCAAGGATTTCTGTGTATGCTTCATTATGCCAGTGACCGCAGAACACGCCTTTGATTACGTCGGCATTTTCTCTTATGAGATTATAAAGCTCAAGTGTTGCTCCCGCTGTACCGGGACCTCCGATTTTATAAGGAGAATCGCAGAAGTTAAGAACATGTTCGTGAATATTAAAAGCCCAGTTAAGGTTTTCATAAAGAACATTTATTTTCTTTTCGGCAGGATTGTTCGTTGCCATATGTTCATGCTGGAAAATGAAGATATCAAGACCTTCTTTTCTTGCCTTTTCAATATCAGACTTTAACTTTTCAACCTGAAAATCATAGTATTTATGCTGACCGTTATCAAGGGCAATAAGCATAACTCTGTCGGCGAAAATTTCGCTGTGATAATGAATATCGGTTTTAAGTGCACCTTTTACAATTTCTTCTCTTGACTCTAAAGTTGTAGGGTCACCGGTTTCACTCTTATAACCTGTGATACGGGAGGTATCGTGGCTTCCTATAAGAAGAATTGCTTCAGGGTTCTTGTCGTAAAAATATCTCTGTATGTACTCAATTCCGCCCCAGGTGAGATAGTCAATCAAATCTCCGCCAACAACAGTTTTATCAAACATTGTTGACCAGTTCATAAATTTTTCTGTGTTCAAAAGAGCATCTTCTCTTCTGAAGGAGCTTCTTCTCTTATCTATAGTTTCCAGAATAACAGGATTCTTTTCTTCAAAATCCTTAAGATTCCAGGTTGTAAGATGTGTATCGGCAATGAAAAGAATGTTCTTCTCTTCCCCGCCTTTTTTTGTATTAATGTAAACTCTGTGAACAATTGTTCCGTCTTCAAGCTTGTACAAGTGAGTATTGGGATCTGCCGCACTTCCTGCTATATCAACTGATTCCTGTTCAAAAAATTCTTTTAAGTTTTCCATATAAACACTCCTTATTTTTTGTGTTTTCTCCCTTTGGTTAAGTATAACAAATTAAGTGGAAATTTACAAGCATTAATTAACATTTAAACATAAAAAAGTGTTTTATTAAACACTTCAACTCCCCTGCCCCTCATTCTTGAGGGG
>CAZMHL010000225.1:0-2859 GCA_964566065.1 uncultured Eubacteriales bacterium | reverse complement strand
AAATAAAGAAAAATGTTGTCCCCTATTGACAACAGTCGTGAGCGGCAGCCCCATACTTCAAAACGGCAAGCTAATAGGGGCGGTAACTCACGTTTTTGTAAATGACCCCACCAAAGGCTACGGCATATTTATTGAGAATATGTTTTCGGATGCAGAAAAACATAAAAACCCGTCTGTGTTGATTTCAGACGGGTTTTGTTATTGTATGGAAAAGTTGTTTTTTCGGTATTGCACAGGAGAACAGCTTTCATATTTCCTGAACACTCTTGAAAAATAGTTAACATCTTCAAAGCCTACGTTTAAGGCAATGCTTCCGATTGGTGCATCAGTTGTTGAAAGCAATGTTTTTGCGTGTTTTAAACGTATAAAATTTATATATTCCGTAACCGTCATACCGACCTTCTCGCTGAAGCTTCTTGAAATGTAAGAGGGGTTAAGGTGCAATGCTTCTGCAATTTCTTTAAGAGAAAGACGGAATCTGTAATTTGATTGGATGTACTGTTTAACAGTTTCTGAAATATCATTCAGTATAGGAGTTGGATTTGCTTTGGGAGAAATAAGCTCGCTGTTAAGAATTTTAGTGTCAAAATACTGTGTAAGTATATCGCTGACCTTTATCAGATCTTTTGAAGTCAGAAGTGGGAGAGAGTTGTATAACCGGGAAAATTCCTCGGGATCACCGGACATTTTTTCTGCATTTGTCCTGATTTTAGAGTCATAATCATTGTCAAGTCTGCACTGACCTACAAAGATAATGCCTAGTAACACATCTTCACGGTGCAGAGGAACAACAAGTTCCCTCATTCCCATATGACACTCGAAAAAGAACGGCTCTTTATATTGCTTTGCAAGCTCAACTGCTTCAATTCTGTCACTTTTTTCACAGTTCATTCTGCCGTTGAGCAATTCTCTTGCTCTTTTGCAAAATTCACAGTAGTGACCTCTGTTGTTTTTAATTCCTGTCACATTGTAATTAAAAAAAGAATGAAGGTCATAGTAACAAATTCCAACACCGCATAATGCACGTATAGCATTTATAACAATTGAAATTCCATCGGTAGAATTCATAAAAATCCTCCTTTTATGTGCTGCTATATTACCACAATATAAGGATTTTGTCAAACGAAAAGTAAAAATTGTGCTAACAGAAGTAAAACCTGTCTATTGGTGTTTTGGTGTAACGATGATAAACTTTAAGTAAATTGGAGGTGCGATATGGCAAAATACAGTGTTGAAGCAGGCTGTTGCTTCTGTCAGGAATGTCTGTACGCGTGTCCTGTCGGAGCAATAATAATGGATGTCAATGGTGCGCATATTGACAGAGATAAGTGCATAGGATGCGGAAAATGTGCAAGAAACTGTGCATCTGAAGCTATAGTAAAAGTTGAAGACTAAAAAGGAGAGTGTGAAAATGATTGATTTTAACAACGGTAAAATTATGGAAAAAGTAAAAGAAATCCCATTTTACGGTGACTACGACGTTGTTGTTGCCGGCGGCGGTGTTGCAGGCTTTGGTGCAGCTGTTGCGGTGGGTAAAAGAGGATACAGGGTTTTGCTTATTGAAGCAACTTCAGCCCTTGGCGGTCTTGCTACTATGGGTCTTGTAAACATTCCTCTTGATTTCGTATCAGGTATCGGCAGAGAAATGATGGATGAGCTTGAGGCAATTGAAGGTCACTGGCACAGAAATACCAACATTGAAAAGCATAAGCTTGTTCTTGACAGAATGGTAAAAAAATACAATGTAGAAGTTCTTCTTGTTACAAGTATTGTTGATACAGTTATGGACGGAGATTTTGTTAAAGGCGTGGTAATCCAGACAAAAACAGGAAGAAAATATGTGTCCGCAAAGCGTTTTATTGATGCAACAGGTGATTCTGACCTTGCATATTATGCGGGAGCTGAAACAGAAAGTGGTCGCCCTGAAGACGGAATGAGCCAGGCGTGTTCTCTTGAATTTATTCTTGGCGGTGTTAACTGGGAGGCTTATCAGAATTCTGACATAAAGAAAAATGATCCCCGTTGGACTAAAACAATCAAAGAAGACCTTGCAAGCGGACTTCTTCCTTATGAATCCGACAATCATCTTAACTGGATTACTCATATTCCCGGCAGACCTCAGCATTGCGGTATGGATGAAGTGAGCATTTGCTTTGCTCATTCGAGAAAATGTTTCCCTCTTGATAATGCAGACCTTACCCGTATGTATTTTGAAGGAAGAGAACAGGCGACAATGCTTGCAGAATACATCAAAAAGAGAATTCCGGGCTTTGAAAATTCTTTCCTTACTACAACAGCAAGCCTTCTTGGCGTTCGTGAAAGCAGAAGAATTGTGGGCGAATACCGTCTTACAGCTGAAGACGTGGCATTTTGCCGTAAACACGATGACGTTATTGCTATTTCCAACCACGGATATGACATACATAACTTTGAAGATACAGGAAATATCAAATGGGCACCTATTATGCTTAACGGAGAGTTGCAGTATGTAATAAGCAATTCAGGCGGATTCGGAACAACAACTCCACCTCCGAATGGAAAACCCGTTGTTAACGCTAAAGGTCAGACCGCTGAATTTGCAGAGTTTGAAGCAAACAGAATGTATGATATTCCGTACAGATGTCTAGTTCCTGCCCGTGTAGAAAATCTTCTTGCAGCAGGAAGAAATTTGTCATCTGATATTTATGCACAGTCAGGAGCAAGACTTATTCTTTGTTGTCTTTCAATGGGTGAGGCGGCAGGCGTTGCTACCTGTCAGTCTCTTGAAAAGGATATAACACCAAGAGAGATTAACATAAAGGAACTTCAGCTTGAATTGATTAAAACAGGCGGAAACCTTGGTCAGGCAGTAAGAGAAGT
>CAZMHL010000224.1:0-2863 GCA_964566065.1 uncultured Eubacteriales bacterium | reverse complement strand
TTTGAAACCCACGAGCTTTTGAAAAAGCTCGACCAAAACTTTTATGTGGCACAATTAAAACTATACGATAAATTATTGTTTAAAACACTCCGGTTACAAATATTTCAATACCGATGGCAATAAGTATAACACCGCCGAATATCTGAGCTTTGTTTGAAAGCTTTGTGCCGAATTTTTTACCGATTGCAATTCCTGCCATGCAAATAACAAATGTAACAGCAGCAATAATTAAAGCTGCAACGAGAGCCATAAGCCAATCATACTCTGCAATAGTAAAACCAACCGAGAGAGCATCGATTGAAGTGGCAACACCCTGCACAAGAAGAGCAGCAATACCGACACCGGGCTTTTCATCATCAGAATCCTTGTTTCGGATGCCGTCAATAAGCATTTTTCCTCCTATTAACAGAAGAAGTACAAGTGCTATCCAAGGGATGAATTTTTCAAATGCAGTGAAATACTGCACGATAGTATGCACACATATCCATCCGAGCATAGGCATCAATGCCTGGAAAAATGCAAATGTACCTGCAATGCCGCACATTTTTCCCTTTTTCATTTTTGTTTCATTCAGACCGTTTGCCATCGACACAGAAAATGCATCCATAGCAAGCCCAACGCCGAGCATAATACTGTTTACAAAAAACATTAAGCTCCAATCCATGATTTTTACCTCCAATAAAAAACTGACATAACCGTAAGCCATGTCAGTATCAATCTATAAAAATATAAATAGACTCTGTATAGCTTAACAGTTATACATGAGTCTCGCAATTTAAAACAAGCCAGACCAAAAGGTCAGTATGTTGACTTGTTACGCACATTGTACGCTTGCTACTCCCTCACGAAGTGAACACATTTTAACATAAAGGAAAAGAATTGTCAAGAGGATTATTATTTATTCTGAAATTATCTTTTTTACAAGACTTTCAAGCTGAACGGAAAACGGAAACAATAACGCTGTTGAAACAATATTAAAGATTGTATGAATCACTGCGATATCATAAGGTTCAACAGGCATATCAGCAAAGGCTAAATCAAAAAAATTGTCTGCAATCAGCCAACCACTCAAACATATAACGGTTCCGATAACATTGAAAAGAATGTGAACAGCACTGACTCGTTTTGCATTTTTAGAAGTGCCGACACAGGCAATAAGTGACGAGACACAAGTACCGATATTTTGTCCCATGATTATTGGTATAGCTGTGCTGTAAGTAACAGCACCCGTCATTGAAATTGCCTG
Organism: uncultured Eubacteriales bacterium; assembly: GCA_964566065.1. GTDB lineage: Bacteria > Bacillota > Clostridia > RGIG6154 > RGIG6154 > CAZMHL01. The sequence goes on along the minus strand of CAZMHL010000224.1, from coordinate 1,617 downwards.
TAAAACACCTACTGAAGCAGATGAGGACTGAATAACAGCAGTAAAAATAAGTCCAACGGCAACGCCCATAAAAGGATTTGTAAATAATGTAAAGATTGAAGCAAAGCGTGGATCATGTGCAAGAGCTTCAACTGAACCTGACATTGCTGACATTCCGTACATCAACACTGCAAACCCCAAACAAATTGTACCGACATCCTTTCGTTTCTCTTTCTTTCCGAACATTATAAGTATTATTCCGACAAACGCAACGATTGGAGAAAAATTTGCCGGTTTTAACATATTTATAAAAAAATTATCGCTGTCAATTCCCATGAGACTAAGAACCCAGGCAGTTACAGTTGTGCCTATATTAGAGCCCATAATCACACTAACTGTCTGACTTAATTGCATTATTCCCGAATTTACAAGACTTACAAGCATAACGGTTACGGCTGAGGAAGATTGAATAACAGCAGTAACAATTGCCCCAAATGCAAGTCCTTTATAAGGATTTGAGGTGATTTTTCTAAGCACTGACTCCATTTTCCCGCCCGCTGTCTTTTCAAGCCCTGAGGAAAGAGTATGCATACCATACAAAAAAAGTGCAAGCCCGCCGAATAATGAAATGAGTGAATATATATCCATAACACAGCTCCAAGTATGTTTCTGATATATATTTTAATACGGCGGGTTCAAATATATTCTTATTTTAAGTTAAGTTTTGTCCGTTTTCTTTTTGTCAAACACAAATTTTTTCACAAGATAAATCACAACACCAACAGGTATAAGGCAAATAATTATAAAAATCAACTTATCAATAGGTATCCAGTTGAAAAGATTGTCTCCGATAATTGTAAAAAGTATTACTCTTGGGGCAAGTCCGGCAACAGAAAGCACAAAATACAATGGGAAGTTGCTTTTTGTTGCTCCGAAAAACAGGCTCAAAAAATCTATAGGGAACACCGGGAGCAATCTGGTTGTAAAAATGAGACTCTTTTTGTTTTGGAAATCCGTGTCGAGAATTTTCTGCCCTTTTTTGCTTTTGAGAATGATTTTCTTTACAAGATCACCGCCTAAAAATCTTCCCAAAAGATACGTTACCAGTACTTCAATAACAATCCCCAAAATATTCACGCTCACAGCAAGCCATGTGTCAAGAATAACACCAACCGCAACGTAAATCACTGATGCCGGCAAAACGAAAATCAGCCCTTTTACAAAATAAAGCAAAAGAACAACGCCAATAATCACTCCGACATTATCAAAGGATGAAAGAAGTGCCTCCACATCAAGAGTTGACAATTTATCATAGTTTACTATCGCAACAACAAACAGAACCATCGCAACAGTGGCTCTGAGAATAATTCCGAGTGTTTCTTTTTTCTGTTTAGTCATTAAATTTCCTCTTTTTTTAAACTTAACATATGTTTAATAATTCTATCATATAATCCGCATTGTTACAAGCAAAAATACAAATAAATTAAGAAAAACTATGTCAATATTGTAACAATATTATTATTTACACTTTAGAAAGTTTATGTTATAATAACCTCGAAACTTAGAAAGTTTATGTTATAATTATTTTTTCGGCTTTGCCGTTCTAAGGCTTCCGCCTTATGTTTATGTTATAATAAC
>CAZMHL010000223.1:0-2881 GCA_964566065.1 uncultured Eubacteriales bacterium | reverse complement strand
AAGAATCGCCCGCGGGACATTCGTGAATGTCCCCTACAATTTTTTTGTCCCTGACTTGACAAACTCATTGAATTGCACCTATCGGTACATTAAAGGAAATTCAATTCATTAAAATTATAACTGTACTTTAAATTGGACACACTTTGTGTTAAAATTAACTCATAAAGAAAGTTGAGATAAAAATTTATGGAAAAAATGAATGCTGAAAAACGAATAGAGGAGCTTGTAGGTATACTTAATAAGTACGCTTATGAGTATTATGTTCTTGATAATCCCACCGTTTCGGATTATGAGTACGATATGCTTTACCGCGAGCTTGAAAAGCTTGAAGAGGAAAACCCGAAGCTTGTACTTGCACATTCGCCTACCCAAAGAGTGGGCGACACGGTAATAAAGAAATTTGCCGAGGTTGCCCACGAGGTTCCCATGCAGAGCCTTAACGACGTTTTTTCCTTTGAAGAATTTGAGGAGTATGACGAAAGGGTGAAAAAGACTCTTGAAGAGGACTGCGAATATGCCGTTGAGTATAAAATTGACGGGCTTTCGGTTTCCCTTGAATATGAAAACGGTCTTTTTGTACGAGGCTCCACAAGAGGCAATGGTCTTGTAGGCGAGGACATAACCTTAAATCTTAAAACAATAAAATCAATTCCTCTTAAGCTGAACAAACCTGTTACCGTTGAGGTAAGAGGCGAGGTGTTTATGTCAAAGGAAACCTTTGAGAAAATCAACGAAGAAAGAGAGCTCTGCGGCGAGGCGCTTTTCGCCAATCCCAGAAATGCGGCGGCAGGCTCCCTTCGTCAGTTAGATCCGAAGGTGACCGAAAAAAGAAATCTTGATATATTTGTTTTCAATGTTCAGAAAATTGAAGATGCCGCATTTGAAACCCACACGCAGAGCCTTGAATATTTAAAGGAACTGGGCTTTAAAATAAATCCGGCAACAAGAATCTGCAAAACTGCAAAAGAGGTTGAAGATACAATCAATTTCTTCGGTGAAAGCAGAAACGGACTTAAATATGATATTGACGGCGTTGTTGTAAAGGTAAACAACTTGGGACAGAGAGAGATAATGGGCAGCACGATAAAAGCTCCAAGATGGGCGGTTGCCTATAAATTCCCGCCCGAACAGAAAGAAACCGTAATAGAAAACATTGAAATCCAGGTGGGAAGAACGGGAGTTCTTACGCCTAATGCGGTTTTTAAACCGGTATTCTGTGCAGGAAGCCTTATTTCAAGAGCAACCCTTCACAACAGTGATTTTATTGCAGAAAAAGACATAAGAACAGGTGACCACGTAATTATTCAGAAAGCAGGGGATATAATTCCTGCCGTGGTTGAGGTTGTAAAAGATAAAAGAACAGGCGATGAAATTCCTTTTGAAATGCCGAAGGAATGTCCTGTGTGCGGCTCTCCTGTTGTAAGGGCAGAGGAAGAGGCGGCTCACAGATGCACAAACATCGAGTGTCCCGCACAGCTTATGAGAAACATAATCCACTTTGCTTCAAAGGATGCAATGGATATTGAAGGAATGGGCCCTGCAATTGTTGAACAGCTTTTAAACGAAAAGCTTATCTCGGGAATTTCGGATATATATTACCTTAAATACGAAGACCTCATAAAGCTCGAGCGTTTTGCGGAAAAGTCTGCGGAAAATCTTATCAATGCTATTGAGATAAGTAAGAAAAACGGTCTTTCAAAGCTTCTTTTCGGTCTTGGCATAAGACACATCGGTCAGAAGGCGGCAAAGCAGATTGCAAAAAAATATAAAACAATCGAAAGCCTGATTTCTGCTGATGCAGATGAAATAAGTCAGATAGATGATGTTGGTAAGGTAATGGCAGAAAGCATTGTTGAGTTCTTTTCCCATCAGCCTAATCTTGATGAAATAGAAAAGCTTAAAAATGCAGGCGTTGATACCTTTCTGGAAGAAGAGGAGGGCACAAGCGAAAAGCTGAGCGGGCTTACCTTTGTTCTTACGGGTACCCTTAAAACTATGACCCGTTCACAGGCACAGGAGCTTATTGAAAAAAACGGCGGAAAGGTTTCATCCTCCGTTTCCGGAAAAACGAGCTGCGTTGTTGCAGGTGAAGAAGCGGGAAGCAAGCTTGCAAAAGCTCAGCAGCTGGGTGTTAATGTGGTTGATGAAAATTATCTTATAAAATTGATAAACAGTTGAAATGAAAAAAATTTTATGTTACAATATATTAAATGCATTAGAAAAACGGAGGGAAGAAAATGCAGGAAGAAAAACAGAAAGCCATAGAAATGGCGATAAAGCAAATTGAAAAACAGTTTGGTAAAGGCGCCGTTATGAAGCTTGGCGAAAATGCACATCTTAATGTTGATGTTTTGCCTACAGGCATTTTGAGTATAGACGCAGCTCTTGGAGTAGGAGGATTGCCCAAGGGAAGAATTGTGGAAATATACGGACCTGAATCATCAGGTAAAACAACAGTATCTCTCTGTATTATTGCATCAGCTCAGAAAAACGGCGGCGAGGTTGCATTTATCGATGCAGAGCACGCTCTTGACCCTGATTATGCAAGAACTCTCGGCGTTGACGTTGACAATCTTCTGGTTGCACAGCCTGACACAGGCGAACAGGCACTTGAAATTACAGAATCTCTTGTAAGATCAGGTGCAATTGATGTTATCGTTATCGACTCTGTTGCAGCTCTTGTTCCAAAGGCTGAAATTGAGGGCGTTATGGGTGACTCTCACGTAGGTCTTCATGCAAGACTTATGTCCCAGGCTTTAAGAAAGCTTGCGGGTGTTATCAATAAATCAAACACAATCGCAATTTTCATAAATCAGCTTCGTGAAAAGGTTGGCGTTATCTACGGAAACCCCGAAGTAACAACAGGCGGACGTGCTCTTAA
>CAZMHL010000222.1:0-2901 GCA_964566065.1 uncultured Eubacteriales bacterium | reverse complement strand
ACAGGATTTGAACCTGCGGCCTCTTCGTCCCGAACACGCTCTAAAGCCTGATATATAGCGGTTTTTGCTTTTTTTAGCCCTTTCCGCTACATTCAACATACTCTTTGGACATCTTATCTCCACTGTTTCCATATACTCCAAAGCTAACTGTGGGATAACATGTGGTCAAAATCATAAGCAAATATTATCCATTATGCAAAACTAAAATATATATCATTACAAACTATGTATTATCAATTTCTTGGTTGATTTTTTTATGGTTCCTTTTAAAGAACTCTATAAGTTCAGAATATGTGCTCTTAAAATTATCTATCAATTCAAAAATATGATCTAATTCTTCGTGTGCAGCATGTGCAAGTATAGAAAGTTCTCCCAATGCATCATCTAAAGCTTTATCTATACAATCTTCTAAATTGTCTTCATACGCTTCCATCGCATATTTTGTTTGAAGTAAGTTATCAATATATTTGTTTGTTTCGAAAACTGCAAGCTGGTAAACTGAATCACTAAAAATGAGTTTTTCTAACTTATGAGAAATTTCTAACAGTTGTTCGTATAGCTTATTTGCTGTATCTGTTTTGTTTTCATCACTTTCAGTTACAGTATCAATTGCATCGTAAATATCACTTGCTATTTTACAGGATATATTAGTTATTTCTTTAATGTCTTCTAAAGTTTTCGGTGACAAAGTTGATTCCGTGTCATTATAATACCATTCTCCATCTATATCTTCTTGAGGAAAATATATTTCTTCATGTAAACGGTTTTTAGCATTGAATAAAGCAGAGATAATTAAAGTTGCCTCAAAAAGCAATTTGGTAAAATCCTGCTCATAATATGGCGCGGAATTCAGTTTGACTTCAGGAAATACCTCATTTTTTAAATAGTCAATAAAATTGTTATCTCTTGATAAAAAACCAAACTCAGTGTTTTGTTCACTTTCATCAGAATAGTTTTCAGATCCAATATAGACAATTTTGTCTGTCATAATTATTTTTCCATGGTTTGAAAAATCAAAATACACAGACACTTTTTGAGCAAATTTTTCTGGATTTAATTTTGTCATATATAAATTAATTTTACGTCTTGCTCGTTCTCTGTATTGTTCGCTATAGTATGATTCCCATCTGCTTGGGATATTTGTTATTATATTAATCTCACAATCATCATTCGCATGTTTCAAACAATTAATCAAATGATTATGGTGGTCTGAAATGTTGTATGTAATAATCGTTATTTCTTTTGCATCTGACATTTCGTCGAGAACTTCTTGATATCCTAGTTCGTTCTTAGAAAATACAAATTTTACATTTGATGTTATAAATTCTTTTTTCATAAAATCTCCTGACTTTAATACAATAAAGTGATATTATGTAATGGTAATAATGTACATTTCGCCATCTTCAGGTATGTATTTTAGGGCTACAGTTGTTCTCCTCTTATTTCCATTAACGGTTTCTAATTCGACGCAAGTATTAAACTTTAAAACCCCATATTCATTTTTCTCGAGATTGAAAATATAATTCGAACAAATTCGCTTATATATCTCTTTTTCAAAACGTGACTTTTCTTCGGTTAAATACCCAACAGATGCTAAAATTTCACCTTTTCCACTTTGGGTATCCGTAAGATATTTTGCCCATTTGTTATCATCGATCTTTAATTTCAAATTATTTATTGATTTGAATTTAGGAAATAAGGCGTTAAAAGAAAAAGAAACATCCTTTTCATCAGGAAACATGGATTCAATTTTGTAATTTAAAAAACTTCCAAAACTTTCTTCGTTTATACTTAAAACTTCATAACCACTTTCTTCAAACGGATAACCAATAAGGTTTTCGTTTTCTTCATCAGAAAAATCAATAGGATGTGAACCTATAATTTTATTGCCGCACTTTATATATGCATGTGACAAAATAGAAGACAAGTATGTTTTGAAATCGGATTGGTATGTTAAATCTGCAAATCCTGTAAACCACGGATATTGTAATAAGTTTTCGACTATGTTCCATCGTTGATTTCCTGTTAATCTGTTAAAATATACGATATAATATTGTTCACTACTTTGAAATGACGATTTGTTGCATCTTGCAAGTGCTTCATTCATAATAGTTTTTAACCATAATTGCGAACGGTTCCCCTTATTTATAATGTCTATGTATTCTCCGTGCAAAATGCTGCATGTACACCTCTTATCAAGCAACGGTATGATTTTTTTGAAAACATCATATCCATGAAACATAGTATCCATTAGGGAGGTGTCTATTATTAAGCACGTCTCATACTTGTCTTTATCTTGATTAGGTATCAATGCACCTTTTAAGAAGGTGTAGTCGATACCTTTTTTAGATAATCGTTCTAATAAAATTTCATATCCAATCATTATCTCGTTATATACTTCATCATCAGAAAGTTCAAAATGCTCCTTAATTATAGGGTAAAGCAAATAATCTTTTGCATTAAATGTATATATCACTTAGACACCTCCTAAATATGATGTATAAACCGGGATTTTTTGTAGTGTTAAATTTTGATATGCCTTAAACAAAGAAATATCAATTCAAACATAGAGTTATAGAGTTGAAAATACTCCGTCATTTCGGCGATTAATAATATTGTAGTTGTTTTTGATAATAGTTGATGTTGCAATGTACTTTTGTTTATATTCGCATTCATTAGAACGAGAAGGTCTAACTATTTCTTCAATTTTATTATTTTTGACAGATAGAAGACCAATGCCGTTCTTTTCTACTTGTGCCAATTCAACATTTTTGATTTTTTCTTCGGGTAAAGCTAAATAAGAAAAATCTGAGAACATAAGATATCTTTGTGCTTGCAAAATACCGCGTTAGTGTCAAGTAAAAGTTGGCAAATTTTTTCGTTCTTGAAATTATGCTTGTT
>CAZMHL010000221.1:0-2933 GCA_964566065.1 uncultured Eubacteriales bacterium | reverse complement strand
GCTCGTGAACTGCAAAATGTAATTTATTCTGAACAGTAGCAAAAAATGCTTTTGTTAAATCTGAACGGGGATCATAGTCAGTAGCGGTGGCGTAAATATCTGTAACTTGCTGATAAAAATTTCTTTCTGATGAACGAATATCACGAATACGCTGTAATAATTCTCTGAAATATCTGTTTCCGCCCTGCTTTAAGCGTTCATCATCCATTGCAAAACCTTTTTGCATATATTCGTGCAATCTTTCGGTCGCCCATCTTCTGAACCTGGTTGCAACCTGAGATTGAACTCTATAACCAAGTGCAATAATCATATCAAGATTATAATGTGCTGTGTTATAATTTTTTCCATCAGAAGCAGTTGTTCGGAATTTCCGAACAACTGAATTTTCGTCCAATTCTCCATCCGCCAATATATTTTTTATATGCTCACTTATATTTGATTTGCTTGTTTGATAAAGCTCGGTAATTTGTGTCTGAGTAAGCCACAAATCCTCTTCAGAAAAACGAACTGAAACCTTCGTTATTCCGTTGTCATCCTGATAAATAACCACATTATTATCATCCATAGCTTTATACCTCTTTTTCTCATATTTTTACCTTTTTATACATCATTCGACAAAATTCTTACTCGCATCAAGTTAGGATAAAAAAAATAATAGTTTATCGGCGATTTTCAAAACTGCCGATAAATTCAAACCATTAAAATGCCATTCCAAAAGACTCCCCTTGAGGAAAGGTTTTTATACTGCCGCCCGTCTTACTTCTATATGCAAATCTATATTGTTAATAATATAATTAACACCGGATGTAGTGTGATGTTAGAAATAAAACTCATCTAAGAACATACTCGGAAATCATTTTGCAAATTTCCTTCACATCACAATCTTTCTCAAATTCAAATTTAACTTTTCCCACTCCGGAAAAGTATAATTCTAATTCACAATCAGCGACAAATGAATCCATATCTGCCATACCAGCAGTTTCAACAGAATAAACCTGAACCTTTGAATATGGCAAAGATGTATAATCTTTTTTTGTACCGGTTATACCCTGTGCATTGACAGATATTATTCTCTTATTTGTAAAAATGACATAATCTCTTAATGCTTTATATGCAGAAATTACACTTTCATCCGATATAAGCAAAGATGAAACTAACGATACCGGTTTTTCATTATCTGTTTTTTTTAATTTGAAGAACGCTCCATTTTTAAAATCAATCATTTGTATTTCTCCTTTAAGTTCATTTTAAAATTAATATTCATCATAGGGCTTTTTTCTCTTTCATCTCATGCTCAAGATTTGCTTAAGTTAGAACTAAAAAATCAATTGTCAATCAACACTTCTGCTTGACTAAATTCAATATCAGTAAATAGTTGCCCAAAACCTTTGCATCTTGCTTTAACTTTTATAGAGTCGCCAGATTCTATTGTTAAGAAAGTTTTTCGTTGATTTTTATTAAAATAAACTACTACATTATAATTGTCTGATTTTATAGAAATGTATGGGTGTCCTGATTTATCTTCATTTATTTCTTCAAGCACAATGTCAAACGTACACACTTTATTTTTGTATGTATCATTCGCCAAAATTTCATTCTCTTTATACATCTCATACATTTCTGATAAGTTTGTAGAAATATACTCTTCACTTCCTACACTCTTATTATCAAAAAAGAATTTAGATGTTAATTTACAAAAAGGAATAAGCATAACAATCAAAACTATTATAAAAAAAATCAGTTTTATTGATAATAACATTTTCTTCATAATTCACTTTCTCCTTTTTAGCAATATGCGACATTTTTGGTGTTATAATTTTGTCCCTTATATAACAAACTTAAAAAAAGTTAAACAATTTAAATGTTACACATTTTAGCAAAACACTACTTTCAATTGTATTCAACAGTATACGAAACCAATTCGTATGTGTTTCTTCCGTTATGCACTTTAGCTTTTAAAATTGCATTCCCGCTTCCCCTATATTTATACTTTGCATCCACCTCTGAATCCGTTAAAGAATAAATAGTCTTGTCAATGATACTGTTTCCTCCATATGCTGAAGGATCAGCATAAATGTTAAAAGTAACATCGAAATTCCCATCAGGGCGTTTTATCATTTTAGTTGCTATAGAGAAATCCGCATAAGACTCGCCCGAAGCAGCCGGCATAATAAAGTTTCCGTTTTCGTATGTCCAGTATTGGCTATTCCTAGGTGTCTCACGTGGAACCGTGCTACCGAAAAACCTTTTCAAAATACTGTTGACATCTGTTGCAGATATTCCCATATATCCGTTTTCGTAAAATGTCAAAGAATATGAATTAATTAACGCATGCAAATAAGCGAATTGTATTTTCCCTTCAGCATCACCGAAAGAACCAGAAGATGGGTCGTAATATGTTTCGCTGAAATTGCTGAGAAAAATATTCACTTCTCGAAGAGCTGGAGAGTCCATTTCTGAAAGAATATTCCAATCTGTCTTACTTTCTGCTGCCGCTTGTTGAGTGTTCTGATGTCCTGAAGGTTCCGCAACCTTGTTGTTCTCTGGAATATCGTTTTGTTTCGATACCACATTTGATACCTGACTTCCCGGCAAAGTAACACTAATATTGGTACATGAGGTTAGCAAAATCATAGATAATGCCAATGCCATTGTAATGCTGAATTTCATATTTAAATCCTCCTTATAAGTCATACTCTTATGATGTTTGTTATATATTTCTCAGACCACAGCGTTATCAAACAGTACCTCTATATGGACTTGCGTCATAGTCCTCGTTAAAAGCTTGTCAGTGGCAATTGAATTACCTTTCAACGTGCCGCAATTACAACTCAGTAACCGTAAGGCAATTCATTGTGTTTGCGTTGTAAACTCATTATAGAATCAGTGAACAATTTAGATGCCACTCTATTTTAGCAATTCTTCACCGATTA
>CAZMHL010000220.1:0-2944 GCA_964566065.1 uncultured Eubacteriales bacterium | reverse complement strand
GTGGCAATCGCTTATCGCCGACCGAACCGACAGGTGAGACCAGGGGAGTTGAAGTATTTAATAAAACGCTTTTTTAAGGTGAAGTGTCCCTGAGGACACTTTCTGAAAAACAAAACCTCTCAGAAGCTTAATAAAGCATATTTGAGAGTTTTTATTCAGTTAGTGATATTCTGTACATTCGTACAGAGTGATGTTTTTGATAAATCAAAAGTGATATTAAAGCCGTGCTTCTTCAGTGATATTTTATTCGCCGTTAAACTGCCTTGGCAATACCACTGCGAAGCAATATAACTTGCATAGCAAATATAACTCGCAGTTATGTGAATAAAACTGCCGGGTGTCCTGAGGGACACCCGGCTAATACCTGCGATTTTTGGTGTCTATATTTTTAATACAATTGGTTTTGCCGCACACAAAGTACTGTCTTCAATCGCATTATTAAAATATAATCTCAAATTTCTTCGTCTATAATTTAACAGAGTTTTACTTTTGCAGCAGCATCATCAACGAGGATTTCATTGTCTTTTACCATTGCAAGACAGGCTTTATCGGCGGTAATTTTTTTGCCGTGAAACTCAAGTGTCCCTGCTTTATAAAACACAATGCAAAGAATATTATCACAAAAAACTGCCTGAATATCGTTGTTTGAAACAATTTGTGCATTTTCCGTTTCACCATCCGGAAAAACAATATATTCATAGCTTTTATTTTCAGCATTTATGCCGTGATTAATTAAAATTGTGAACACATCTTTTTCAATGGTACCTTTTGGTGTATCCTCAACATTTTCAATTCTTGTGTAAGAGCCAATCTGTTTTCCGTTTTTAACGGTAAAGGTATTATTATCAAGAATTTTATAAACAACGCCGTTATGAGTTACACATTTTGCATTTGTCTCTCTTAAATTGTCGCACCTTTCAAGAGCTCTTCCGTCAGCGGTAACATCGCCCTTTAAAATGCACTGGTCCGCTGTTGTGTGATAGTTATTATAATGGTCGCAGTAAAGGGAATTTCCAAGATGCACCACCTGTGAATCAAAGAAAAAGGTTGCTTTTCTTCCGCCGAAGTGAATGTCCCCTGCATTTTCATCAACATATTTTTCAAGGTAGCCCGTAGGGGTAACCACAACCTCGCTGTCCTTGTAGGTTTTAATTATATCCGACGCGCCGAAGCCGTAAAGACCGTCGCTTAATACTTTTGCAAACTCCGTATCCTGATTTTCAAGAACGGGAGAAAGCTCTGCGTGTGGAGTTGTTGTTCCGGGAATACATCCGAAATCCCAAACAGGATAAATTTCATCATATTCTTCTCCCGACTTCATATAGGCACAATAGCCAAAGGACTGAAAACCGCCTATTAAGTTTTCGGAATTTATAACCTCCGAGCCTCTCATATCCTTTGTTGCAAATCTCAGAGAAGAATAAAAACTCTTTCTGTTGTGAGTCATATAGGCAACCGAGGGATAGCTTTTGTTAAAGTTGTCCTCGTGGGTGTATTTTTCGCCCTTCATCCTGCCAAGGAAACGGTTTATAAAGGCTTCGTCCTCTTTGTTTGCATAATAAAGAAGATTTTCGCAGGCGGGAATGTAGCTCTCCATAAGTCCGTCAGCCGCACCGTGCCCTGCTATTCCTCTGCCTCTTGCAGCAGAGTCCTTTTGATTGTATCTGCCCATTTTAAGACAGCCGTCAACAAGCATTCTCATTAAAAGCTCAATTTTGTCTTTCGGGAATTCGTAATCTGTACCTGCTAAAATTTTAACCCACTTTGAGGTGTTGGTAAGAAATGCAATTCCGTAGCCGTGATTGTAAAGCTGAAGTCTGTGCTGGGTAAATGCAAAATCGGGCTTGATTCCCTGAAGAGGAGTTTCTGCCATATAAACCTCGTCGGCAATGTGTCCTACTGACCTTTTTAAAAGGGCCTCATCTTTAGTAAAAAGCGCTTTGTAGAGAATAACCTCCGAAAGCCACACCTGATTTGCCCCTGCAGAGTTTCCGTCAACCTTGTCAACTAAAAATCCCACAATCAGATTTTTAATTTCATCACTTAACAATTCTTCCGCAAAAAGATAAATTGCGCTTAATCTGTGGGGAACAAAAATATCGTTATACCACCAGTTTGCGCAGATGGGATGCAGTTTAACGTAAAATTCTGCAAGCTTCAGCATTTTTTTAATTGTCTTTTCATCTTTGTAAAAGGGACAGTTTTTATCGTACATACATCCCTGTGCAAGAAGAACAGTTCTCACAAGATGCTTTGCCGCAGGCTCCCAGCCCTGTCTGGCCTGAGACTCATAGTTTGTGTCGGTAAAAAAACCGTCCTCGTGGTAATATTCAAGAAGTTTACTGTAATCAACGTTTTTTTGAAAAAACGATTCCTTTGTTCTTTGCTTTATAACTTCCACTTTTTAATCCTCCTGCCACAAAAGCTTGTTTTTGCCGTTAAGTCTTAAAATTGCCTCGGCAAAATAGTAATCGCCGTAAATAAGACCCGTGTCAATTTCCTTTCCGTTTGGCAGATTTCCCGTTCCGTGACTTAAAATTGACTGACTTTCGGAGCTTGCGCACTTTTCATAAAGGGCTTCAAGAATTTTCTTCGCATTTTCAACGTAAAACTCTTTGTCTTCCGCAAAATCTGAAATTTCCAGCATTCCGCAGGCGGCAATTGCACCTGCCGAAGAATCTTTAAGTTCCTTGTTGGGTGCTCTGAAGTCCCAGGCGGGAACAAAATCTTCTTTTATTTCGTTTAAGAAAAATTTTGCAACCTTTTCTGCGGCATCAAGATATTTTTTGTCCTTTGTATTGCGGTACATCATTGCAAAGCCGTAAATCGCCCAGGAAGCACCTCTTGCCCAGGAGCTGTCGGGCGCATAACCCTGACCGCCTCTTATTTCAACAAGCTCACCTGTTTCTTCATCAAACTGACACTGATGGCGTACCGCACCGTC
>CAZMHL010000219.1:0-2958 GCA_964566065.1 uncultured Eubacteriales bacterium | reverse complement strand
ATGCCCGAAAAACGTTGATATATCTACACTTTTGACGTTTTGCTCATGGCTATTGTATGTAAAGTTAGTAGGTGACATTTTTTGTCACCTACTAGAATTACCTGATGTAAAACTCCCAGTGGGCCAAAATGACCCACTGGAGAATAAAGTAGTAACTGATCAAAATGTTCAGTTACCAAAACCGTCTATTTGCCAAGTTCCAATGGGCACTTTTTGCCCATTGGGAAAAGCTTACGAAAAATTATCAAAGGGTCAAAATGGCCCTTTGATAAAAAATCTAACGCAGTATTCATATGTTGGAATATTGGTTTTTGAGCATAAAAAAATACCCGTCATTGCAGGGTGACTGCGACAACGGGTATAAAATTAATTGTTTAACTGTTTAATAGCTGTCTTTAAAATTTTCTTACCAAACTTAGTTCTGCTGAAATATTCTGCAGAATATTTTGATGTTCGATAATAAGTTTCAATATATACAATTAATCCAAGATATATTTTAAAAAGATAAAGTCTTATCATTTCCTCTTTGTTGAATGATAACTTTTTCTCTGCGACTGAATTATAACCATCGATAAGATGCTTGTTGGCATTTACATCAAATGGTGAAGCATAATCAAGAGAGATAAAGTCACCGATAACATCGCCAAACATTGCTCTTTCGCAATCAATAAGAGCGTAAAATTCGCCATCCTTTATTATTATATTGCCTGCCCAAAGGTCAAAATGGACAAGCGAAGGTTCTTTTATTGAGTCAAAAACATAATCATATCTATTTATGATATCAAGGATATCTTTATGATAAGGTACGTGTTTTGTTTTCTTCAAACCATCTACCATTATCGTATCAATCATTGAGCGATATGCTTCTTTCATAGTAGGTTTAAATCCGTTTTGAATATATCCAAAACCATTTTCGTTTGTTATAGAGTGTATTTCAGCCATAGCTACACCTAAATCAAACATAACCTTATTATATTTATCTTCACTAAGATTTAAATTGCAAAGCATATCTCCCTCTATAAATTCCATTATAAGATACTTATATTCGAAATCATCTTCATAATTATAGCCATAGACTTTAGGAAAGTGTACATTATTTGTATTTTTCAGAAGTTCATACACACAAACCTCAGTTTTTATAAGGTCTCTTTCATAGGTCAGAACTTCTATGTTTTCTTCTGGTGAAATTTTAATTACATACTTACCGTTATCATTGTTAACTTTATAAACTGTATTAAAAGCACCGCCTGTAAGCTCTGAAAAGTTTAAGATTTTACCTAAATTGTGTCTTTCAAATATCGCTGATAGTGTTTCACTAGATATGTTTCTTTTAACTTTGCTTTTACTCATATTAACCTCCTAAAAATGATTTTAATTTTTCTGCTCGTTGTTTTAACTTTTTATGGTGTACGGGATAGCCTGAATTGTGATAATGCTCTATTTCTGTAAACAGTTCATAGAAAGCTATTTTCTGACGGCAATTTTCAGATAACTGCTTTTTCTTTGCATAGGTTTCAAACAACTTCAAGTGTTTACCGTTTGCGTTATTAAGCTGATATAAATCATATTCACTGTCTGCCCACATGTAGCCGCAAGGATCAATTATTGCGGTTACCTTGCTGTTCTTTTTATCTATCATTATATTCCACATATTATAGTCGCCGTGTATAAGGGAGGATTCTGTAATCGGAAGATAGAAGATTTTCTCAAAACTGCTGACTGCTTCATTTACTATACTTAAAACATAATCTGTAAGCTGTGCATCTTTATTCAGCTTCTTTGCCATACCTAAAATATCAACTGCTTTTTCTTTGTAGTATTCATTGAATGTTTTATAATATCTGTCACCATCTATCTGACCGAAACCGTCGGGATTATGTACATTGTGAAAAGCGATGAGGTTATCAACTACCTGTTCTGCGAGTCTTGCTTTTTTAGTTGGATTCAAATAAAAGGCATTTCCGCCGTTTTCTCCTTCAAGGAAATTCATAGCAAGAATGTCATAAGAAAAGCTGTCGTTTGCTGTATGTGTCCATATTGCTTCAGGCATAGGGAATAACGCATGTTTAGAAAGCAACTGTATCTGTGCTACCTCTTTTTTCATTATACCTTGAGATTTATATACCTTAATTATTTGCGTTTCTTTGTTTTGAAAGTCAAACTTATACACATCTGCATAAAATCCGCCGCCGATACGACTAACATCAGCATCAGCATTAGTCATTTGTAATTTTTCAAGAACAAAAGACTTGACTTCTTTAATCATAAAACATCACCCTTATACGCAGTTTTGTTTTATAATAGCATAATCTTGCCAACAAAACAACATCACTATAATTTTTAATAAAATATTTTATGTAACTCAACTGCTCTCCTCGTGAGGGCAGTTTTTCTTTGCCGTTTTGCATTTCTCTACTATGCTTTCCTTCCATCTGAAAACTAATTGGTGGGGGCAGTTATTATATAAACGGAAAAAATCTAACGCAATATTCATTTGCCGGATTTTGGGTATAAAAAACACCTACTACTAAAGTAACAGGTGTGAATATAAAGTTTACAATATTACTTCTACTGGTTAACATCCAAATCAGCAAGCGACCTTAGTTTTTTTAAATCGGAATCACAATAACTATGTACTTTCCTTTCGTTACCAGAAACTAGATATTCTATATGTGAAGCGTATATTTCTACAATATTAGTAGGATCTTTGGATTGCAAAGCACAATCAATTTCAACTAAAAGTCCATAATAATGATATATTCTTTGTATTTCAATTCTAGTTAGGACACCATTTAATTGCGCAACATCAGAAATCCAGTTTGGACTTAAATGAATTCTTCGACCAATTGCAACTTCAGAAAATGTCTTCACATTATCAGGTCCGTTTATATATTTTAGCTTACATCTTAACTCTGTATCTCTAAACATTTTAATTAAATCTTTAAAAGCCAAGTCTAA
>CAZMHL010000218.1:0-2969 GCA_964566065.1 uncultured Eubacteriales bacterium | reverse complement strand
GGCAAGCATATGCTTGACGGCAAAAAGGTTTTGTTTATGTGTAATTCACATACATACAGAGGTTATACAGTTTTGCAAAAGCAAAATGATGTACTTTCTCAGGAAGAACGCTCAAATGACCAGGGATATTTCTATCAGCTTTGCAAGGCTAACGGTGCAGAGGTTTCTGTAACAAACTGGACCTTTGGCAATCATGGACTACGTAGTCTGTTCGGTGCTCCCTGTAATGTAAAGGGTGTCTGCAAAGACGTCATGCACGAGGAATATCTCACAGACAGGTATTTTGATTATGTATTTATAAATCCTGGCGTGGGAAAAGCATCTGCCGAAAATCTTCTTGAGGATTTTGAATATATTATGAATTTCTTCCGCGAGGCAAATCCGAATGTGAAATTCGTTTGTGTGGGAAATGCAAGTGTATACGGACGTAATGCTACCGATACATCATATCCGGCTATAACCGGAAAATATAAGACAATTGAGGAAATGGGTGTTACCATTGCCGATTGGGGCAGAATTGTAGACGCAATTCTAAGCGGCGAAGTAACCGTTCCGGGTGCAACACAGACCTACAAAAAGAATAGCTTTATTGTTACAGACGCTTATCACCCGAATACCCTTACTGGATATATTACAACTTTGGTTGCATACTGTGCAATTACAGGCGAAGCTGCCGAGGGTCAGCCATACAGCTTCTATAATGATACTTCACTAAACGAAAAGTTTGATATGAATGCATACTTCAATAAATATTACACCAATGGTGCTGAGGACACCAACGCAGATGAAATATTCGCTTCCGAAAGTGATATGAGAGGACTTCAGCAGTTGGTTGACAGATACTTTAAGGCAAAGCCGCATCTTCAGGGTCCGGCATTCTAAAAAAGTTTATAAATTAGGTGATTGTAAAATTAAAAGCTAAACAAGTAAAAAAACATAATCATCTTAAATAAAAAGGATGATGCAAAAAAACAGAAAAAGAAGTCACCCAAAAAAGACGGTATTTAAAACCGTGAAAAAAACATATTGAAATTAAAACGCTATGAAATTTTACGGATGAGTTTACGAACGCTTTTAAAAAGTTTTAATTGGTGAAGTTCTTTTGCAAGAACAACTCCAATCAACTGAGTTATCCCGGCAAGGAATACATCAGCTTTAATAGTAAGTGTGTTATGTGTTTTTAAAGAATTAAGCCCAAAGCAATCTTTTAAGGTAAAGATAGTTCTTTCAATATACACTCTGTGTTTGTAAAGATTATCCCAATGCTCTGTATTTCTCGGAATACCCGGGTACATTCTGAAATTCTTATCCGGATATGTATAGGTACATTTCCCATAAGAAGATGATGTACAGGGATTTTCGCAGGTGCAAATACGTTTAGAACCACAAGGGATAGATTTGTGGCAAACCCACTTGAATCTTAATGAACGGTTTTCACCACCGCTTTTTCCGAGAAAAGAAAAAGGAGTTTTATCCAGCGGACATATTGGCGTTCCGTATTCATCGAAAAATGAATTACTTTTCTTGGAATTGCGATTGTTCAGTGGAATACAAACTCTGCTGAAGGAGAAATCGTCTTTGAGCATTGTATAATTGTCGTAGGAATCAAAAGCAGCATCACCTAAAAAGGTTGAATATGAAAGATTGGGATGCTTGTTAAAGAAATCTGATAAAACAGGCTTTAACGAATGAGAATCACTGATTTCCTTATCAAAATCGGGATTATCACTTTTCTTTGATACAACCTCAGGATGAGCAGTTTTAAAATCATCATCAAAGAATGAAATGTCACGAATGATGCCATTGCCGTTGGTCATTATGCCAATCTTGTGAGCATAGCAATAGTGTCCGTTGATGTACTGTTGCTTGACAGAATGATTAACATTAGAAGTATCGGGGAGCAAAGAATATACACCTGAATAAGGATTGTACTCAGGATATACTTTTGAAATTTTTCTTGCTTCCTTAAGCTTGGAATTTAAGAATTTGGGATTGTTTTCAGCAACATAAGGTTCAATTCCGGTAGTGTCGAAAATGAGATAATCAGCCTTCTTACTGTCAATTTCACGACAAATAGGCTCTGTAAAATCAACAAGTAAATGAAACATTTCAATGATATGGTTACAGTATTTTTGTTTGAAACGAGTAAAATACGAACCATCAGGTACTTTGTCAAAGCCACAAAAATTGCGAAGGTCATCTGAATGCTTTAAAACAAGAATAAGCTGAGAATCGTAATTAAAAGCAAAAAGCTTTTGAATAATTAAGGCTTTGACGAAACTGACAAGATGATATTTATGCTTTCTGCCAAGACCTTGATAAAAGGCACGATGAAAAGCATAAGGAATTAATGAAGAGAAATCAATATGTTCTTCTAAGAGAGAAACAAGTTCAGATTTCTTTTCTGTAAAGGATGAATTGACATCCTCGTAAATGTCTAAAAGAGATATTTGCGAAAACTTATTATCAGGCATGATTTTTTCTCCGTTTCTTATTGGTTTATTTGTTTTTGTATTTTAATTATACCATAAAAACGGAGAAAAATCATCATATAAAATGTAAACAAAGCCGCATAAAACCTAACATTTTAGAGTTTTACAATCGGCTAATTAAGTTTTTATAAAGGAGAAAAGCTATGTATAAAGAAATAGTTTCAAAGATGAAAATTGAAGATAAGGCGGATATGCTTACGGGCGTAGCAATGAATACAAAAGTAAAGCCAGAATATGGAATTTGCGACACCATTGAAATGTCTGACGGACCATCAGGTGTCAGATGTATAGTAAAAAAACCTCCTCAAATTGATGGTGGAGATATTGCATTCCCTGTACCGGCTGCACAGGCTGCCACTTGGAATACTGACCTTGTGGAAAAGGGCTCAAATCAGCTTGCCCTAAATTGTATTGCAAGGGGAATAAGTATGATACTCGCTCCGGGTGTTAATATAGTCAGAAGCCCTCTTTGCGGAA
>CAZMHL010000217.1:0-2971 GCA_964566065.1 uncultured Eubacteriales bacterium | reverse complement strand
TTAAGAGTTGCAAAGGTTATTTCCTGCGAAGAGGTTAAAAAGAGCGAAAAGCTTCTTAAATTTGAGCTTGACCTGGGCTTTGAAAAGAGAACAATTCTTTCAGGTATCAAGCACTGGTATAAGCCTGATGAAATGGTTGGCAAAAACCTTGTAATAATTGCAAACTTAAAGCCAAGAAAAATGATGGGAATTGAATCAAAAGGAATGATTCTTTCCGCATTTGAAGGCGATAACTTAACAGCACTTACAACAATTGCGGACATTAAACCCGGCTCGGTGGTAAGTTAAACAGATAAGAGATAATAAGGACCTCACGAAGCATCACGAAATCAGAGATTTCTATGTTTCGGAGAACCTTGATACTCATTTCATTCGTATTAGTAAATAATTATGGTTCAAGCTCCGCAAAGCGGAGTTTGTTCTTAATGGTGATTAGTATGTTGTTTGACACTCATGCGCATTATGATGACAGTCAGTTTGATTCTGACAGAGATGAAATACTTAAAAACTTAAAAAAAGACAGAGTTTCCTATGTTGTGACAGTGGGAACAAACCTTGAAACGTCGTTAAAGTCCATTGAACTTGCGGAAAAATATCCCCGGGTTTATGCAGCTTGCGGATTTCATCCCGAGTTTGCAGAAGAAGCAACAGATGAAGCTCTTGAGCAGATTAAAAAAACGGCAGCTCACAAAAAGGTGGTTGCAATCGGCGAGGCGGGTCTTGACTATCACCGGGAGGACAATCCGCCGAAAGAGGTTCAGATAACTGCTTTTAAAAAGCAGATTGCCCTTGCAAACGAGCTTGATATGCCCCTTATTATTCACATAAGGGATTCGGTAGCTGATGTAGTTGAGGTTTTAAAGGAAAACCCGTTGAAGCAGGGAATTATCCATTGTGTTTCCGTATCGTCGGAAATTGCGGAAATATTTATTAAAATGGGGCTTTACATTTCCTTTGCGGGAACACTGACCTTTAAAAATGCACCAAAGCTTGTAAAAACTGCAGAGGTTGTTCCCCTTGACAGGCTTTTGATTGAAACTGACAGCCCTTACCTTGCGCCCGTTCCCGACAGAGGCAAGAGAAATATGAGTGCAAGAGTTATCCACACTGCGGCAAAGCTTGGCGAAATAAGAGGTTATTCTTTGGAGGAAATGGCAAAAATAACCCTTGAAAACGCAAAAAGAATTTATAAAATTGAGGAATAAGTATGAAAACATTATTTGATTTGTTTTTCTCTTTCTTTAAAATCGGGCTTTTTACTTTCGGCGGCGGATATGCGATGCTTCCGATGATTCAGAGAGAAATTGTTGAAAAAAGAGGATATGTAACCGAAGAAGAGGTTATGGACTACTACGCTTTAAGCCAGCTCACACCGGGCGTTATTGCAGTTAACTGCGCAACCTTTACGGGCTGTAAGGTTAAAGGAAAGCTTGGAGGCGCAGTGGCAACCATAGGTGTTGTTGCTCCGTCCTTTATAATCATTTCGCTGATTGCCCTTATTTTCAATCAGTTCGCCGACCTTTACGTGGTTCAGTGCGCCTTTGCAGGCATAAGATGTGCAGTTCTTGCTTTAATGGTCAAAACAATAATAAAGGTTGTAAAAACAGGTGTTGTTGACATATTCACCTTTATACTTTTACTGTTTACCATAGTGCTTATGTTCTTTAAGGTAAGCTCTGCTGTAATAATTTTACTCTGCGCCATTGCGGCAGTAATCTACAAAAAGGCGGTGGCTTCAAAATGACATATTTACTTTTATTTGCCGAATTTTTCAAAACGGGTCTTTTCGCCATCGGCGGCGGTCTTGCCACAATTCCTTTTTTAATGCAGATGACCTATAATTACACCTGGTTCACACAGGCACAGCTTACGGATATGATTGCAATTGCAGAATCAACCCCCGGACCTATCGGCGTTAACGTTGCAACCTTTGCAGGTTATCAGGCAGGAGGCTTGTTTGGAGCATTCTGCGCGACCTTTGGTCTTGTTCTTCCTTCGTACATTGTAATCTGCATAATTTTCAATGTACTCCGAAAATTCCGTGAAGCACCCCTTACAAACAATCTGTTCTACGGAATACGTCCTACGGTTGCAGGACTTATAATTTCTGCCTGCGCAAGTCTTTTTAATATCTGCATTGTAAATCCCGCCTATACGGGCATTGCAGATTTCTTTAACTTAAAGGCTCTGGCACTTTTTGCGGTTTTTACCGTGGCAGTGCTGAAATTCAAAAAACTTAATCCGATTCTTGTAATAGTAATAGGCGCAATAGCAGGAATAGTACTTCAAATGGCATAAATCAAAGTCCGGAATAACACCGGACTTTTTGTGTGAAAAAAATCATCTTTTTGCAGGTTTTTTCTATATACAAACTTAAAAAAATCTTTTATACTTATTACAAAGGGGGAAGGGCAATGAAGAGCATAATTGATAAAATTGTTGAAAAAACAAAAAAGAATATAGAAATTTTCGGCGAAAATATACCCAGAGCAGAGGTTAACGGCGTTTATGAATTTCAGCCTTTAAGACAGTGGACAACGGGTTTCTGGGGAGGACTTTTGTGGATCAACTATCTCTTTTCGGGGGACGAAAAGTTCAAAAAATGTGCGGAAGCTCTTGAAGAGAGAATGGACGAGCTTATTTTTGAAAGAAACATGCCTCAGCACGATGTAGGCTTTATGTGGCTTCTTACATCGGGTATAAATTATAATTTAACCAAAAACGAAACAAGCCGCAGACGTCTTCTTCAGATGGCGGACCATCTTGCGGCAAGATTCAACATAAAAGGCAACTTTATCCGCGCATGGGATATGGATGGTGCAAAGGGTGTTGCAATTATTGACTGTATGATGAATATTCCGCTTCTCTTCCTTGCATCAAAAGAGCTTAATGACCCTCGGTTTGCACATATTGCAAAGGCTCACGCAGACAAAACTTTAGAGTATTTTATTGACGATGACGGTGCGGTACG
>CAZMHL010000216.1:2585-2977 GCA_964566065.1 uncultured Eubacteriales bacterium | reverse complement strand
ACGCAAATCTTAATACCGCCGTAAGGCGGTCGCACAAATTTTATTTTTAGAGGTACTGTGTATGGAGCGCAAGCAAAGCGAACTAACCGAGAAGACAAGGGGGAAGCCAAGGGGCGGTTCTGTTGTCTTGACAAATTGAGTTGAAAGATGCGTTGATTACAGCGCATCTTTTGTTTATTCTATTATCCGAATATTGCATTTTTTGAGTATAACTGTTATAATAACCTCACGAAACATAACGAAATCAGAGATTTCTATGTTTCGGAGAACATTGATACTCGCAGAGCTCGTATTAATAACCTCACATAGTTGTGACAAAATCAAAGATTTTGACAACTTCGGAGAACATTGATACTCGCAGAGCTCGTATTAATAACCTCACATAGTTGTGA